>JADFXY010000379.1:0-4379 GCA_015233355.1 Deltaproteobacteria bacterium
ATGATATCCAAAAAAACCTCGACATCACCACACCCTTAGAAAAATATTCCAGATTGCTGAAGGTTCTCGAACCCGACGCCATTAATGTCCAGGTGATCGTGGAACCAAAAAATGATCTCCACACCTTCAACGACGTTCCCGTCGTGGTCAAAGCACCTGAACATGCATACCGGGTGCAACCCGACAAAGTCACCTTGACGACTACCGGGACTGTTGATCAGATCAAGAATGCGTTAAAAAGTACCCCGCCTCAAATAACTCTCGACCTCTCAGACAAGGCGCCGGGAAGGTACATGTTGGAGTTCGGAGTGACATTACCCCATGGTTTATCCTTAAAGAAAACATCTCCTGAACGGCTCAAAGTCGAGATATATAAGCGACGGGTGAAACCGAAACTAAAATAGAAGACCTTCGGGTTGCTTGGTAATGTCATTGAGTTAAGCGGGCGAACAATCGTGCTAACTTTTTTAATATAGCCCATTCCGAATAAGCCCCAACGGGGCGCTCTAGGTTAGCCCAGGGCAACGCCCTGGGAAATACAGTTAGTTACGTGTCAGCAGAATGCTCAGGAGGTCGGACGGCCACCAAAGTCATTTCCTTTGAATGGGATATCCGGCTACGGCTGAGTACGGAATTGCTGACGATTTTATGTGGCTATTGCATGGTATTTTGGTAGTCGCCGCCCCTACCTAGAGCGCCCCGTTGGGGCTTAATCGGAATAGACTATTTATTAGAATAGGATCCGATGACCCTGCACTTTAAGTCAATGACATTGTGTTGCTGGTGACAGGTTTACTTCTAGTTATATCAGGTCCGGTTATCATTGACGTGTCCGAGAGCACCAATTTATAGTAGCCGGTAAGGAGGTTACGTCCCGTTATCTCCTAGCACCAACATGAAACCAGCAACAAGAAACGAGAAACATTTTCCGGAGATTTGACGATTGAACAGATTATTTGGTACGGATGGCATTAGAGGTAGGGCCAATGTCCCCCCCATGACCGTGGATACGGTAATGAAAGTGGGGCAAAGCGCAGCTCAAGTATGCCATACCCGGCCCGGCCGTTGCAAGATTGTCATCGGTAAAGACACCCGGCTGTCGGGGTATATGATCGAAAGCGCCATAGCCTCGGGAATATGTTCGATGGGGGTAGACGTCCTTCTGGCCGGTGTCTTACCTACTCCAGGGATCGCATTTATCACTACGAGTATGCGGGCTGACGCCGGTATCGTTATTTCTGCCTCTCATAATCCTTTCCATGACAATGGCATAAAGATATTTAACAGCGATGGATTTAAGCTGCCTGATGAATTGGAGCAAAAAATCGAAAACCTGGTCTTCCAGGCCGGCCCTGATTCCATTCAGCCATCGTCGGAAAACCTGGGCCGGATTTCCCGTATTACCGATGCCAATGGAAGGTTTACTGTTTTTTTAAAAAACACGTTTCCCCGTCATCTGTCACTTGATGGATTGAAAATTGTCCTCGACTGCGCCCATGGAGCTGCCTACAAGGTCGCCCCGGCCGTCCTCTCCGAGTTGGGGGCTGATCTGATTCTATTAGGTGCTCAACCTGATGGAAAAAACATCAATCACCAGTGCGGCTCCCTCTACCCAGCGTTGCTCGCCTCGGCGGTAATAAAAGAGTCTGCCGACTTAGGTGTGGCTCTCGACGGGGACGGCGACAGGGCTATATTCGTGGACGAGACCGGTCAAGTCATCGACGGTGATCAGGTTATGGCCATTTGCGCCTCCCATCTGCACAAACAAGGAAAACTTAATAATAATACTTTGGTAGCCACAGTCATGAGTAACCTGGGATTGGAGGTCTGCCTGGCTGAGATGGGGGTGCAACTGGTTCGGACCAAAGTTGGCGACCGCTGGGTAGTAGAAGAAATGCTTCGTAGAAACTGTAACCTCGGAGGTGAACAATCCGGCCATATCATCTTTCTTGATCACAACACCACCGGTGACGGCATCCTCGCTTGCTTGCAGATCCTGGCCATCATGCTCGAAGACCAGCGCCGCCTGTCCGAACTGGCCGGGATCATGACCAGATACCCCCAGGTACTGCTCAACGTCAAGGTCTCTCACAAAAAAAAACTGGACGAATTGCCCGAAGTGGCGTCCCTGACCAGCCGGGTGACGCGGGAACTGGGCGGCAAAGGCCGCGTTTTGATCCGTTATTCCGGCACTGAACCGTTGGTCAGGGTCATGCTGGAAGGTGAAGATGCCTCGGTGATCCGGAAATACGCCGAACAGCTTGCCTCCTGCCTTAATCGGGCCCTGGGTTAGCCGGCGGCGTCCGACCTTAAGCAGGCGGAAAATACGCCGCAGACATCGGCCTTATCAGGTATCCCGGCCGATTCAACTTTCCTCACCTCATTGTTATTCTCTCCAATCCCGCCCTCCATTTTCGACCGGGCCAGACGAGGATAGTCGATCGAACCTATTAAGGCCACGTTTTCCGGTTGACTGAAGTCCTTATTGATAATACAATAAACAGAGTATCGTAACTCAGTTATCTGCCGTAGCGGCTGGTTATTCATTCAGATATGTCCTTCCGGGATGGCGCCGCTTACGCTGAATAATCCACATATATAGCTCATATGATGCCAAGAAAGGGCTTGCCTTTATGCTACTGACCATAGATGTGGGGAACACCAATATAGTCATCGGCGTCTTCGAGGATGACCGCCTGATCAACGACTGGCGGCTTAGAACCGAGAAGGACATGACTAGCGATGAGTTTTTCATCATGCTGAGAAACTTGTTTGCCTATTCGGACATCGGGCCTGCCGACATAAATGATGCCATCATTTCCTGTGTTGTGCCTCCTCTACTAAATATCCTGGATTATGCCTGCCATACCTATCTAAAAGTTAAACCAGTTATTGTTGGCCCCGGGACAAAGACCGGCATGCCCATCCATTACGACAACCCCAAGGAAGTGGGCGCCGACCGGATTGTCAATTCCGTAGCCGCCTATGAAAGATACAAAACCAGCCTCATCATAGTCGACTTTGGGACCGCCACCACTTTTGACGTAGTGTCTAAGGATGGGGAATACTTGGGCGGAGCCATCGCCCCTGGGATTATCATCTCTTGTGAAGCTCTATTCCTCAAAGCCTCCAAATTACCACGGGTAGAACTCTTTGCCAAACCCAAAAGAGTGGTCGCCAAGGACACCATCTCTAGTATGAATGCCGGGATCATTTATGGATACGCCGGACTCGTGGATGGCATCATAAACCGGATCAAAGCAGAAATGGAATCTGAGTTTACCGTAATCGCCACCGGCGGCCTGGCCCGGGTGGTCGCCTCTGAGACTCAGTGCGTTCAGCACGTTGACGATGGCTTGACCCTGGAAGGACTTCGGATCATCCACCAGCGGAATAAACACAAATAGCCGGCGGCGGAAGGCACCCCAACCCCTTTCGAGAGGACCTTCCGGAACGACTGCCTGGGATTTTCAGGTTACTAAAAGACATTGCTGAACAACCCGGGGGTGCGGACTATCTCATGGCCGCCTTGAACTACTTGATCTCAAACTCCGATAAAATAAATGGCGAGGTACTGACGAACATCATCAAAAAAACTTTTGATGATAAGGGAGATAGTATTATACCAACGTTAGCCGAAAAATGGTTCAATGAAGGTCATGAAAAGGGCGTCGCACAGGGTACATTATCCACAGCCCACCAATACCTTGTTGAGATCCTGGAGACTCGCTTCCATGTGGTCCCTATTTCCGTCGCCACCCGCATTAATGAGCTGGATAACCCGGACACGTTAAACCGTCTGATCAAGAAGGCGGTGGTAGTGGACTCCATGGCGGATTTCGAGGCGTTCCTCATCAACACGCATCACTGACCGGCCGGACAAAGAAATACCGGGCCGGGTGAATGTCCATCTGGTTCGGGATAATCCGTTCAGATTCTTTTTCAGCATAGCCGGGTATTTTATATTCCAAGAGGGTGATCATGGATCGAGGCGAAGAAATTATCACGGGTGTTTACCTGGTCGGTGGACCGGATGCGTCATCTGCCAAGGACTGCCTGGTCTATGCCGTAGATTTTGGCTCTGAGGCGGTATTGATAGATACCGGGGCCGGAGGCAGTGAGGAGGCCATACTAACCAACATGAGGGGATTGGGCCTGGATCCCCGTCTTTTAGAAACTGCCGTCCTGACCCACAACCATATCGACCACATCGGCGGAGCCGTTTTCTTCAAAGATAAATATAGTTGCCGCCTGATCGCCCACGAGTTGGATGTTCCGGCCATGGAATCAGGTGATCCGGTCGTCACCGCGGCCAACTGGTACGGCATCCCCGCGCCCAGGCTGACTATTGACCACAAAGTCAGCGGGCTGACCAACTC
>JADFXY010000037.1:0-19279 GCA_015233355.1 Deltaproteobacteria bacterium
ATGGACGACGCCAAGCGCGCCCAGCTCATCAAAGAAGCGGCCAGTCTGCCTTCCGTAGTGGTCAGCTCCGCTGCCGCGGCTAACGCCGTCATGCTGGGCAGTGGTTATTTTAACCCTCTGACCGGGTACATGAATTTGGCCGATTCCTTGAGCGTGGCCGAAAAAATGCAAACCAAAGAGGGATTGTTCTGGCCCGTGCCGGTAGTGAACGTATTAAAAGACGCTTCCGGTATCAAAGTCGGCCAAAAGATCGCTTTGCTTGATCCCAACCTGCCCGGCAACCCCGTGGTGGCCACTCAGGAAGTTACCGGTATCGAAGAAGCTACCGATGACCAAATGAAGATGATGACCGACAAGATCTTCAGAACCCAAGATCCGGCCCACCCCGGCGTCGCCGCTTTCAACTCCGTAGGCAAGTTTTTTGTTTCCGGTCCGATCACGGTCCTGAGCTACTCCTACTTTGAGAAAGATTTCCCGGAGACCTTCCGGACGGCTTATCAAATCCGCGAAGAAATGGCTAAACTCGGTTGGAATAAGATCGTGGCCTTCCAGACTCGGAACCCCATGCACCGCGCCCACGAAGAGCTTTGCCGGATGGCTTATAATGACCTTAAGGCTGACGGCATTCTGATTCACATGCTGCTTGGCACGCTGAAGAAAGGTGACATCCCGGCCGACGTGCGTGACGATTGCATCCGCAAGATGGTCGAATTGTACTTCCCAGCCAACACCGTCCTGGTTACCGGATATGGATTCGACATGCTTGATGCCGGTCCCCGTGAAGCCGTTCTGCACGCCGTGTTCCGTCAGAACACCGGTTGTACCCACCTGATCGTCGGCCGTGACCATGCCGGTGTCGGCGACTATTACGGCGGTTTTGACGCCCAAACGATCTTCCATGACGAAGTGCCCAAGGGCGCCCTGCATATCGAAATCTACGAAGCCGACCATACCGCTTGGTCAAAAAAGTTGAACAAAGTCGTCATGATGCGGGATGTGCCCGATCACACCAAAGATGACTTCGTCCTGCTCTCCGGAACTAAAGTTCGGGCTATGTTGGCCGAAGGGATTGCTCCGCCGGCTGAATTCTCCCGTCCCGAAGTTGCCAAGATCCTCATGAACTATTATCAGTCTGAGGAAGGAAAGAATTCCTAAGATCAATCAGGATAATCTTTCAGTCCACATATGAATAAAGAACGCCCGTGCCGTTATGGTGCGGGCGTTTGCGCGATATTCACCGGTTTTTATCGTCTAACTTGTGGCCTAAGTTGCGGAAACGCCGGCCCCCTCCATATCTACCCGCCACCAGCGCCAGATCATGGCTCCGGATAATCCGGCGAAGAATAAACCGGCCAGGGCTATCCCGGGAAACGAGGCCAGTCTGAAACCCACGGCCGCCCCCGCTGCCCCTATTCCGGTCCCCAACCCGCCAAAGGCCAAAGAAATTGTCACCCAGATGATGAGCCGGCCTCTCTCGGCTTGAAAGACCATAGTGTACAAGGCCATTTCTAAAATAGCCCCACCAACGGTTAACAACCCGGTCAAGATCAAGAATGTTTTGGTCTCGGACGCAACCGCCAGGCCGAAGAGGGTCAAGACCATCATGGCCAGGGTGATACCGCAGAGGATGATCAGGTTGCGGCCCCGCCCCCATTTAGATACGGTCGCTCCTGTCCAGGCTGCGGCGCCGAAGGTGAGTAGGTACATCAAGAAATAAATTTGCCCCGATTCAAATGGGCTCAGGCGGTATTCCTGGATCAGCCGGAGACCCAAAAATGATGTCACAGCCGCCAAACAGGCCCGGACCGCCCCCTGCAAGACATAACAAGCCCGGAGTCGCCCCAAAACAGCCGGTCCATCCCGGAGCCGCCATAATTCTTGATCCGGAAGGCCCGGCAACTGACCGCCCAGGCCCAGGCTGTATGGCCGCAACAGCAGGGTCAGGGAGAGGCCGATAAAGGCAATAACGAAAAAAGAGAGCCGCCAGTGCCCGTCCATCACCGATAACCCGGCCAGCGGCCCCCCGATCATATATCCAATGTGGGACATGGAGAACAGAATCCCCAAGGCCATCGGGCCGGTCTGTGGTTCCAAAAAATACCTGGTCAGGTCCAGTTCAGATACGACCACCAGAGCCACACCAATTCCACAGAAGACCCGTGCCGCGGACATGGTATAAAAGTCTACCGCCGCTCCGGAGCAGATTGTGCCCAGCGTAAAGATCGCCCCACCAATCCAAATGCCGTTGCGCTTATCTCTTTTTTGGTTCCAGATGACCGAGGCGGCGGCCAGGGCCAACCCGTAGGCCAGGATTAAGTACCCGGCGCAGTGCGGGGCGAGGCCGAGTTCGTGGGTGATAACCGGAAGAGTTGCCGGCAAAATCACCGTATCCGCGCACATAGTGGCCAGAAAAAGAGAAAAGACAAGAACCAGATAGGCCTGCCGGGAACGGGGCATGACCGAACCTGACATCGATGAGATGGGCAAACACGACTCCTAATAGGGATATCTATTCTTCAGGAAAGGTTAAAGGCACCGTCCAGCCGCTTTTAAGGCCGCGTCGTAGTTGGGCTCGCTGGCTATTTCCGGAACAATTTCTTGGTAACGAATTATGCCCTGCCGATCCACCACGAACACGGCCCGGGCCAGCAACCGCAGCTCCTTAATCAGGACCCCATAGGCCAATCCAAAGGCCGCGTCTCTGTAGTCCGACAGAGTGATCACTTTGTCCACGCCGGCCGCCCCGCACCATCTTTTTTGGGCAAAGGGCAAGTCCATGCTAATGGTCAGGATGACCACATCGGGGTTGAGATTGGCCGCCTCGGTGTTGAACCGGCGGGTTTCCAAATCACAAACGGGAGTGTCCAGTGAGGGCACGGCGCTGATGATACATACCTTTCCCAAATATGAAGAGAAACCGACCATGGCCAGGCCGTTATCCACGACCTTGAAATCGGGGGCCTTATCGCCCACTTTCACTTCCTCTCCCGTCAGAGTCAACGGGTTGCCCTTCATCGTAATTAATCCTGTTCTGTCCGGCATGATGTCCTCCAATATGGTTGACGAAAACTGGTTCCTGGTTGCTGGTTACTTGTCACTGGTTGTTTGTTGAGGATAACCGGCAAGCAGGTAGGGTCTATTTAAGAGTAATGGCCTTCTCAGGGCACATTTCCTGGCAGCAAAAACAGGTGATACAGTCGTTGGTATTGATTTGCGGCAATCCGCTCTCCATTGAGATGGCCGATGCCGGACATTGTTCAGAACAAGTCCCACAGCCAGTGCACTTTTCCGGGTCAGGCCTAGGCCGGAGCAAGGTCCGGCTATGGATCAATTCCTGATAGAAAGTGGATTGGGTGACTGCTTCTCCGCTTAAAGGTGGGAGCTTGAAATCCGGGATCGGGGTCAGTTCTCCAATGATTTCTATGGCCGTTTCATCGTAGTCCCCCAAGCCCAGGGCCTTGGCTTTTTTAAGAAAGCGGAGCAGTCCTGGATCAAGCCCCATCATCCTGGCCATGGTTGCATCCAGGGCCACGGCATTGTCCGAGGCCAGAATTTGTCCGATAGATCTCAGATCGGGAGAGGCCGGACCGTTGCCTTCCATCCCAATGACTGCGTCCATGATGAACAGATCTGGAATTCGGAGCCGAAAGACATCTACGATAAGTTCTTGGAATTGAGCAGGGATGCCGGCCAGTTTGTGTAATGCGGCTTTTTGGGCGCCGAGAAGGATACCATAGCTGTTTTTTATGGCGCCAGTCAAGATAGTCAGGCCGTGAGTCTTAAACTTGGGTATGGAAATGATAACGTCGGCCTCTAACACGGCCCGTGAGATGCTCAACCGGTTCACATATTCGGGGTTGAAGTTTACTTCGACTGCGTCCAGGCCGATGTTTTGGTAGTGCCCCAGAGACGCCTCATACAATCCCGTCTGCCGGAAGCAGTCCTCATTGGCTCCGTAGCTCAACAATCCTGTATTGTCCCCAACTATAATTTTGGCGGGATTCAGTTCCTCAATACATTGGACCACCGCCCGTAAGACCGCCGTGTTGGTTACAATCGCTTCTGCGGGGTTAGAAGTTCGGAGCGCGTTGGGTTTGACCAAAACCTTCTTACCCCTAACGCCCAAAGGAAAAAGCTCGAAGGCAGTCTTGACTGCGGCAAGGCAGTTTTGATAGTCGGCCGGTTGAATCATTACTCGGTGCATGACTATGTCCCCCGTGTTCATAGAATCATAGTCGCTTCAGGCAGGTCTATCCCGGTTAAACTTTGAACGGTCATAATCGTCCGTTTGGCGTGCGCCCTTACCCAGGGTCAGCGAAGCGCCACCCTGAGGCGGAATCAAAAAGGGACAATTATGACCGTTGGGAGTATAGACGGTCATGGAGTGAAAGTACCGACTCGTTCCGTGAATTGGACGATCTGCTCGACTTTAATCTCCAGCTCAGCCAGCATGACTTCATTGAATCCACCCACGTGGGCCTCGTTGGAATTGGCCAGGACAATGGTTGGATCGTTGATCAGGCCGACCCCTAGCTTTTGGCAGGTCAAATCCACCAACCGGAGCATAATGATCAGCACATCGGTGGCGTCAAAATTTTCGTCATGATGGTCCCTGACGACATGACAATACTTTTCCGGCAGGTTCCATCGAGACAAGAGATTATATCCTTGAAGGGTGTGTTGTGTTTGCAGCACTTCGATAATCAATTCTCTTGATAAATCGCTATGAAGTTCGTCGGTCATTCTAATTTCCTCCATCACCCGGAGGAGGAAGAGCTTTCCAACGTCATGGAGCAACCCGGCTACGAAAGCTTCATTGGCCATGGCTGGGTAATCAGCCTTTTCGGCCAGCCATCTGGAAGCCAGGGCACAGGTCAGGGAGTGTCGCCAGAGGTCGAGCATGAGCACATTTATTTTTTGATCCGGGGAGATGTAAACATTCTTCTTTATTGACGCCTCAAGCATGGCGGACATCCGATTGCTTCCCAACCGGGTGATCGCCTCATCAAGACTGGTAACTCGTCTTAACCCGGCGAAGAAGCCGGAGTTAGCCTCCCGCAGCACCTGACAGGTCAAGGATTGATCAATCATAATCAACCGGGATAGATTCTGTATCTGGAAGTTTCCCTGGTTAATCGTCTCTTGGACCTTGGCAGCCACCGGCGGTGATATAGGCAACTGCCATCCGTCAGCGTCTAACTTTTCTTGAACGCTCTGAAGCAATGGTTTCGGTATCGACATATGGTTATTCGTCTCCCAACAGACGTCTTATTTCCTGAATGGGCCGAGGTTTCATCAAGCGAGGCAAGAGTCGGATGACATCATACAGCAGGGCTTGCCCGCTGGCCGCCTTAGCCAGACCATCTTCGAGCAAGGTCACCAGACCCGAGCTTTGAATACTTAGTCTTCTGATTTCATAAGAAGTCTTTTTAGCTAATATAGCATCTTTTACTATCTCGTTCAAGATTAATAATTCAAACGCCCCGATTCGTCCTTTGTATCCGGTAAACCGGCAACTTCGACATCCCTGGCCGACTTTGAACGTCGCCCCGGTGATATCATGATGAGCATAATTAATCCGTCGTAATTCACTGGGCGTGGGGGTATAGTCTACGGCGCAGTGGGGACAAATTCGTCTGATCAAACGCTGGGCCAGAACCGATACGACGGTGGAGGAAATAAGAAACGCCTCAATGTCCATATTCAACAGCCGGAGCAGCCCGCCGATGGAATCTTCAGTATGAAAAGTGCTCAGGATTTTGTGACCGGTGAGGGCCGCTTGAATGGCCGTGTCGGCGGAATACTTGTCCCGGATTTCGCCTAGAATAATCACATCCGGGTCCTGGCGGACCATATGCCGGAGGGTCTCTTCAAAAGTCCGGCCGATTTTGGGGTTAATGGCGCACTGGGAAATTCCGTCGACTACATATTCCACCGGTTCTTCAGCCGTGATAATGCTGGTGTTGACATTGTTGAGATAAGCCACGCAACTGTACAGGGTGGTCGTTTTTCCCGACCCGGTGGGCCCGGTGATCAAGATAACCCCACTGGGCATGTCCAAGGCGTCGGCGCTGAACCGGTCCAGCATCTTGTTGGCCATCCCGATGTCTTTCAGGCTGAGCACCGATTGCTGCTTGCTCAAGAGCCTCATGACCACTTTTTCACCATATATGGTCACAAAAAAGGAGGCCCGAATATCGGCGCTTCGTCCTGTTTTCAAATCTTCGTACAGGAATCGGCCGTCCTGGTGACGCATTCGCTCCGAGATGTCTGCTTCGGCCATGACCTTGAGCCGGCTAACCATGGAATTGGCCAAGTCGGCGCTGATATATTTGTGATGGACTAAGACACCGTCCCGGCGGAACCGGACCCGCTGCCTATCCCGGAAGGGTTCGATATGGATATCACTGGCATTTTCAATTATGGCCTCTTGCAATATTTGATTCACGATGGCCACCGCCGAGTCCTCAGCCGGGGCCGGGCCGATCACCTCCACCAGGCTGCGCTCATACCCGGCCAGTAGCTCTGAAATGGCTCTTCGAGAGGCAATGGCCGGAATGAGATTCTTGCCCAATAACTGCTGGGCCGCCTCGACATCCCGCTGGTCGGTGGGGTCGGCAAAGACCACCGTGACCTGGTTGTTCTCTTTGGAGACGGGGATAAAGTTGTGCTGCTTGAAATTTTTGATTTGGCCTCGGGGCAAGAGCGATTTGTCTATTTCAGTCAGCAAAGGTTCGATGTGGGGAAAACCGAATTGGAAGGCCAGGGTTTCCACCAGCTTCTTTTCACTGATAAAATTAGCCTCGACCAAGACGTCGCCCAGCCGCTTCTTGACGGGAGCCGATTGTTGGATGGCCAGAGCGGATTTGATGTCTTCTTCATTCAGATAGCCCAGCTCCACCAGCAGGGTCCCGATTCTTAAGGATACCAGATTCCGTCTGAGGCTCTCCCGGAGTTGTTCGGTGGTAATGAAGTTCAATTCTTTGATAACACTGAGCAAAGATCGGCGGGAATTCAACTTTCCATGGACCCGGCGGGCATAACCAAACTGTTCATCCGTGATAAACCCGTCTTTGAGTAAAAAAGATACAATGACCGAGGTTTGGCTATCATCAGCCACATGGAGGTGGGCATCTTTCGGGCGGTCATTGTCACCCACCGGGGCGCCGGGCGATTCTTCCGGACCCGCTTCAGTCAAAACGTCGACCTGCTTGGCCAGAGCTTCAAATCCTATCATAACTTCTCCTCCAAACTAAGAATCTCAAACTACCGTCGGCTGCGACACGGAAGGTTACGAGTTTTTCACAAGTTGTAAAATTTTTCCGGCCGATTTGAATGGTGGATTTAATTTCAGGTTATGGCCGATAGCCGATCGGGCTTTTAAAGCTCTTAGTATGTAGCAATAACTACGCCAACACAAACAAGAAAGCCGATTATTCTGTTTAGCTGATGTTTCAATGAGTTGGTGGCTATCATTTTAGACGGAGCATCGCTACCTGGCAAATTTGCACAGTATGGGTGTGCAAATTTGCCAACAAATGAGTTGGCGCCGCCCCTCAGGCGGGTTGAGTATGTGCAAAATAATCAGGTTGGGACGCCTTGACCGGAGATATCTTTCATAGCCATCCATCCAGAAGGTGAAAATGTCACCCCAATTGATTAATCATCGCTCTTGGAAGAGCTTTTTCCGGCGGTGGCGCAGGGTATAATAATTAATATTAAGCAGCCGGGCCGCTTGACTTTCGTTACCTTGGGATATCTTAAAGGCCTCTTCAATGTAGTATTTTTCAATAGTTCCCAACGTGGCCGGAAGGTCGATCCCGGCAGGCGGGATGGAGCAGGGAAAGGCGTTAAGAAGATCCGGTTCTTGTTGTGTCTTTTTTCCCAGGCCAAGATGTTCCAGGGTCAGCTCCGGGCCGTCGTTAAACAAGACGCTTCTTTGGATCAGATTTCTCAATTCTCTAACATTCCCCTTCCAGGTGAAGGACTCCAGCGCTTTTTCCGCTTCCGTTGAAATCCCGGTGAACCCCTTCCCCAATTTCCGGTTAAATTCCACCAAGAAATATCTGGCCAGGGGGAGGATATCTTCGCGGCGGTCATTTAAGGATGGAAGATCTATCCTGACCACGGCCAGCCGGTAGTAAAGATCACGGCGAAAAACGCCTTTATCCATCAAGTCATTGATGTCCCTGTTGGTCGCGGAGACAACTCGGGTTTCGAGCTTCCGCTTGGTAACACCGCCAACCCGATAATATTCTCCGCTTTCTAGAAAACGGAGCAGTTTGGCCTGGGCCTCCTGACTCAATTCGCACAGTTCATCCAAAAATAAAGTCCCATTGGCCGCTTGTTCCACCAGTCCTTTCTTTCCAGAGGGCTTCGCACCTGTAAAAGCCCCCTTTTCATACCCAAAAAGTTCACTTTCAACCAGGTCTTTAGGCAAGGAGGCGCAGTTGAACACAACAAACCGTCCTCTAAAACAGGGACTCTTATAATGAATGGCGCCGGCCAGGAGTTCCTTACCGGTGCCGGTTTCACCCGTGATCAGGATCGAAGTGTTCCGGCTTTGGGCGACTTTTGAGACCAGCTCTATAACGTTCTGGATGGCGTTGCTCTCGCCGATGAGGCAGGGCAGATTCTCCTCGATCAACTTCTCTTGAAGTAACTGTATTTCCTTACGCATCCGGATAGTATCCAGGGCGTTCCGCAAAGTCACCAACAAGGCGCCGAGGTGCAAGGGCTTCAAAATATAATCATAAGCACCCAATTTCATAGCAGAAATTACGGTACCTATCTCTTCAGATGCGGTTATCATGATAACCAGGGTCTCTGAATTGATGGCCTTGATCTCCTTTAGCGCCTCGATCCCGCTCATTCCCGGTAGCCCAATATCAAGCAGCACCAGATCGGGCGGCTCGGTCTTGATGGTCTCAATGGCCGCTTCTGCAGTCTCAAAACCTTTGACCCGGTAGTCGTTTTCGAGAGCTAAGGTTATTCTCTTTCGAGCAGTAGGCGCGTCATCGATGACATAGATGGTGTAACTGATCATCGTCACTCCTCGAACCCCTTAAGGAAGTCAGCCAAAGCGGCCTTGACCCGGCCGACTTCTTCTTCTAATTCCATAAACGTTTCTTCTACCTTGGCCAACTTCCCGGCCCGGGCCATTTTTTCTAACTCGGCGTTCAAATCGACCGCCTTGTAAGCCGCAACGTCCCCTAGAGCACTCTTGAAACGGTGGGCGCAGAATTCCAACTTTTCAGGATCGCCAAGATGCACCGCCTGCTTGATACTATCTAGATCTTTATCACAACCGTCAAGGAATATCACTACAAATTCTCTAACCAAGGCCAAATCGCCTAAAGACCGGGCGGTAACGTCATCAATATCTATGACTTTGTCCCGAGGTTGGGATGTCTTCTGAATGTTGTCGATGACGATCTCGGAATCGGAGATCCGGCTAAACTTGTTGATCGTCGCAGTAAGCTCGCCCAGATCAAATGGTTTACCGATATAGTCGTCCATACCGGCGGCTAAACAAAGTTCTCGGTCACCCTTCATAACTGAGGCAGTCATGGCAATGATCGGGATATACCTTCCCGATTGCTTCTCCTTTTCTCTGATCACCCTGGTCGCCTCTAATCCGTCCATTACCGGCATTTGGAGATCCATTAGAACCAAATCGTATTTTTGGAGAAAAATTTTTTCAACAGCTTCATGTCCGTCCACCGCGATTTCGACGGTGTGTCCCAATCTGGCCAAAAGCTTGGAACCTACTTTCCGGTTGATGTAGTTATCTTCTACAAACAGAATTTTTAAGGGCTGTTTGCCGACGCCGGCTGCGGCCCCTGGTTCCGGCACGTGCAGCCTGGGTTCCTCTGTCCCGATGCTCAGCCAGGCCGTGAAATGGAATGTGACCCCAGGCCCGGGATGATTACTTTCCACCCAGATGGCGCCGTTCATCAGCTCCACGATTTGTTTAGAGATGGCCAGCCCTAGACCGGTCCCTTCATATTTTTTGTTGTAGGAGATATCGACTTGCTCAAACGGATCAAAGATAGATGTAATTTTTCCGGCCGGGATTCCAATTCCGGTATCTCGGACCTGGACATGAAGTTTGCACCGGGTTTCGGTGGTCTCTTCGGCCTGGATGTCTAAATCAATTTGGCCGGTTTCCGTGAATTTGACGGCATTGCCCAGTAAATTGATGAACACTTGACGCAGCCGGCCGGCATCTCCATAAAGGGACAAGGGAATTTGCTCGGCCGCCGTGCACGTTAATTGGAGAAGTTTCTCATCGGCTCTGGGACGGATAATCAGGAACACTCGACGTATCAGCTCCGGCAAACTGAAGTTGACATCCAGCAGTTCCACCCGGCCGGCCTCAATTTTGGACAAATCTAATATATCATTGATTAAATCCAGAAGGTGAGAGGCGCTTGTCCCGGCCATATCTAAATAATCAAGTTGTTCCGCGGTCAGGGAGGTGTCGTTCAATAAGTTTATACTGCCGATGATCCCATTTATGGGAGACCGAATTTCGTGACTCATATTGGCCAGGAATTCGCTTTTGGCGCGGTTGGCCGCCTCAGCGGTTTGTTTGGCCTGATTCATCTTTTTTTCCCGGTGGTTAATTTCAGTAATGAAATAATTTACCGATTCGGCCATATCCGCCACTTCATCTCGGCCGCGGGTGGGGATCGGAACAGCCCGGTTTTCCACCAGGCCGCGCATGTACTCCTTCAAACCTATAATTCGGGCGATAACCGACCGTCTGATATAGAAATAAATGGCCACGGCGCTGACCAGACCCAGCATCGGAATGGCGATCAACATGACGATAAGACGACCCACGGCGCGATCAAACAGGTGATGCTGCTTAAACACATCGTCTTGAACACCGGAGAAGATTTGGTGGACCATTTTGGCCAATTCCGCCGACAAGAATTTGTTTTCAATTAGATTATCTTCCATGCGCTGCTGTAGGGCGATCAAATTTTCTTTGAGGGTAAAAATATTTTCTTTTCCGGTGCCGTAGTTGAAAATCTCCGTGTGAATCGGCCGCGCTGCGGCTTTGATTCTTGCCGGCAAGGCCTGCCAGGTTTGATCCGCTTCCGTCTGCAAGGAGGTAAATTCTCCTTTGAGATCATCTAACTCACTTTTGTTTGTCACCACATCCAGATAGAGCAAGGTGGCATTAGCTCGATTAACCGTCTCACGCCAACGGTCAAATTTCCTAAAAGTTTCTTGGCAGTCGCCGGGCGCCGCAGTGGACCGCGTTGAATTTTCAAGTTCTGGCTGGGTCGGATTCAGCAGGTTACTAAGGCAAGGGTCTTGGCCAAGTGCGCCCATTGTTTGAGTGATCCGATAGAGCCTGACGAAAATCTGCCGGGCCCGAAATTCAATTTTGAGACGGTTATCGGTGATATCAATCAGCGTTTTCAGGTTGGCAAAAACCAGGTCGAACTGCCTGGACAGAACCTCAAGCGCCTTCGATTCAACTCCGGCCTCCCGCAGCGGCCTGATGAATTTGTCCTTTTGGTTGATTTTCTCCTCGATATCTCTGGCTAAATTGGCCCGGATAAATTGATTCTGAGCCACGATGATATCCGGAGCATTGGCGATAATCCGTTCGCTTTCTCGGATGAGTTTTGAGGCCCCGACCAGGGCGGGAAGTTTGCGCCGGGAGATATCGGTGAAGCTTTGGTTGAATTGGGTGAACGCGATCGCGGCCAGGCCGGCGGAGACCAGGGTCACCAGGGTCATCACGGTCAGCCCGGCCAGAACCTTCGAGGCAATGCCTAGTTTGATTCGCGCCATCTTTTTTCCTATATCTATCTGAGTTCGACGAGTTTAATTAATTGGGAAGCAGAAATGTATCCGCAGATGGCGCAGATGAACGCAGATGGATAAGAGGCACAGCCGCCTGCGATCATTCATCTTTTTTAATCTGCCGTAAATCTGCGTAATCTGCGGATTAAATCATGATCTGTCAACTACTGACCATTGGCGTAGTCAAAATTTCCTTAGGGCTTCTTCAACCAATAAACCTGATCCATGGGACTTAATGCTCCCCAAATGTTGTCGTCAATTCCGGCCAAATTCTTTTGATAGATAGTCCGATGAGGAATTTTGAATAAATAATATATGGGTAGATCTCCGACCACCACTCTCTGAAATTCGGCATACAGTGCTTTGCGTTTGGCAAAATCCATCTCGGCGCCGGCCGCCTCCATCAGGCGGTTGACTTCGGGATTACAATAGCCTTGGTTATTGGAGTAAATCAGTCCTTTTTTGATATTATCGCAGTCATAGGTCCGATGCACTCCGATCACGGGATCACCCCGGTTAAAAACGACGTCCAGGCTGAGGTCGAACCGGCCGTTGGAAATATTATCGGCCCATTGGGAATAACCCTTGAATTTGGAAATGATCAACTCGACACCGATTTTACGTAGTAAATCCTGGCGCAGGTATTCGGAAAAAGATACAAAGATACTCCCCTCGGAGGGATAATCAATAGACGCCTGAAACCTTCGGCCGCCGGCATCTCGGGGGTAACCGGCCGCATCCAGCAACTTATTCGCTTTATCAATATGCACTCCAAATTGTTCCACCGCGGTGGAATAAAAGGGACTGTCCGGGCTGATCGGCCCGGTGGCCTTTAGAGCAGTTCCTTTCAGCAGTGTTTGGACGATAAAATCACGATCGATACAATAGGCGACGGCTTGCCGGACCCGCAGATCATTAAAAGGCTTCTTTTGAAGGTTGAAGGTCAGCCAGAAAATGGCGCCCAATCCTTTGTACCCACTTGATGTCACCACCAGACCCGGATCTTTTTCATACCTTTGAAAGTCGTCAATATTGGAAGAGAAAATTATGTGTGATTCTCCAGCCTCCAGCGACATGGGCATTTCAAGTTCAGGATGCCGGAATATTTTGTAGCGTATTCTATCCAGGTAGGGACGGCACTTTATGAAAAAATCATTATATTTTTCGAGGACGATTTGTTGGCCGGGGACGAATTGGACAAATTTGAACGGCCCGGAGCCGACCGGGGCCAGGTTGGCCGGATGGGTTCGGATATCTCGGCCGTCACCATAGATATGTTGCGGGATGATCGGGAGCAAAATAGACGACATGGCCATCAGGATAGCCGGAGACGGCTTTTTCAGCCGGACGATCGCAGTGCTTGGGTCGGGAGTGTCTACCTTTTCCACAGCCGCAAACATGCTTTTGAAGGGGTGATAGGCTTGCACGGTCATGATGGAAAATTCGACGTCTTTGGACGTAATCGGCCGTCCGTCGTGAAACGTGGCGCCCTTGACCAGATGTAAGGTCACCGTCCGTCCATCAGATGAGACATCCCATTTTTCAGCCAGATATGGTTGCGGCTGCCAGTTTTCGTCATATCGGAGTGGACTGGCAAATAATTGCGCTCCAGGCAACCCGGTGAACAGACCAGAAGAGAGGGCCGGATTGAGATGAGCCGGGCCGGCCTCCAGGGCAACGACCAGTTCTCTGCCATACCGGGGTTTTTCTCCTTCGGGTTTATCCGCCGCGGAGGCCTGTAGAAAAATCGGCCCAATCATGCCGGTCATGGCCCAGAAAAGAATCCCCACCACCAGCCGTCTCATCTGCTGCATCCTAAGCCTCCTTTTGTGCAATAAGGCAAAGAAGAAATATCGTCCGTTCAATTTACCGGAGTGAAGCGGGAAATCCTGGTCCGGGCCGGTCTTGAGCCTTATCGAAACGAGACGATTATGAGCGTTCCAAGTCTAGCCTGAGTATACATAGTTTTTGTTTTCCCGGCTATGATTATGTTCAGACCAAAGATGCCGGGCAAAGTTAATGATAGACCAGTTTTATAAGATATAACAAGAAAGTATCCTCCTTTGGCCATCCCGGCTGTAAACTCACCGGTTGAACCGGCTCACAACTATTTTTCCTTTGCCTAATGGTTGATATCAGGTTATACTTACCAGTACCCGGGGCTGTGACCGGCGCCGGAAGTGGTGATTCGTTGCGACCTATCATCTAAGTCCCCTTTTCGGTTCGTATCACAATAGAACTAAGCCAATCTTTTTCAGAGACTTCGCTGGGTGGGAGGATATGATGAAAACAGCCTCACGGTATGGCCTGCTGATGTTGTTGGCTATGGTGACTTGTGTGATCCTGATCTCCACCGGGCAGGAGGTCCATGCAAGCGATCTCACCAGGGGAGAGCTAAATTACTCGGTCAGGCCTATGGTGCCGGTCAGCGACCACCGGGTTGTTCTCACCTTTCCTTCACCGTCGAACACGGCCGGGTGTACCTTTACGGTCATGGTGTCTCAGAACTATTTTCCAGCCTCCGGCGGCTCTGGGCAAATATCCATGACCGTCGTCTCTACCGGTGGGGCCATATGCACCTGGTCGGCATCCTCGAGTGACAACTGGATCAGCGTCTCGGGCGGCGGCAGCTCCAGCGGAACGGTGCCATTTTACGTTTATCCCAATACCTCTTCCAATTTTCCGCGTACCGGCACCCTCATCTTTTCCACTTCCGCGGGTACATATGGTGTGGACATCACCCAGGATGCCTCAACACCGACTACGACCACCACCACGCTTGGCGGTTGCAGCTATCAGGGCACCGTCTCTTCCTCCAATTTTCCATATACCGGTGGCCAGGGGCAGGTCAACATGATCGTGATGCAATCGGGAGGCGGCGGTTGCTTCTGGTCCATATCCTCCGACGTTGACTGGATCAGCGCCTTGGGCGGGGGCAGTTCCAGTGGCAGCGCAGGTTTTACCGTGGGACCCAATACTTCCTCCTCTCCGCGCACCGGGACAATCATTGCTGCGACCACTGCCGGATACCTTTATGCGAGCATCACCCAAGATGGTGCTCCCACGACCACGACCGGGACCACGACGACCACCACCAAAACAACCATAACCACGACTACGGTGACCACGACTACCACTACCACCAGCACGACGACCTCGGCCACGACCAGCACCACCATTCCGGCCAGTTATGGTGAGTTACTTGGGGAGGTGCGGGACGAGGCTACGGGGCTGCCCGTCATGGGGGCCAATGTTTCCACAGACGTGGGCAATTTTTTACAAATCACCAATACGGCCGGGAGTTTCTATTTTCGATTGTCGCCCCGGATCTACCTGGTTACGTTTAAGGCTCCTGGATACATCTCCAGATCGGCGAATGCCGCCGTCTCTGCAGGGCAAGTCATCCAACTGACAATTGTGCTCACCCCGAATAAACCGTCCATCACGTCCGCAACCGCCAGTCCCGGCGGCATCCTGGATGACGAGGTTACTACGTCCCATCTAATGGCGGTCGTCTCCCATCCCAACGGCCTGGGGGACATTGCCCAGGTCACGGCCGATCTCTCGCCCATCGGCGGAAATCCTTACCAACCGCTGGTTGCCGCCGGCGCCGACCCGGATGATCGAACGGCTGGTGGGACATATGGGGCCGACATCACAGCCAAGATGGGGACCTCGGTGGGCTCGAAAAACATTGTTATCACTGCGGTGGACAAAATGGGATTTACCGACCGCGCCCCAGTCACCCTGTCCGTAGGTCATCAGGCAACGGATACGGTTACCTCGGCCTCGCCGGTCGGTGGTGACTTCAGCAACCAGATCACCGGGCAAACCCTGACGGTTCATATCAGCTTACACCCGCCGGTAACTATATCCGCATCCGCATCCGCGGCCAGACGGGCGGCCTGCAAGACCCTGGCAACGATTTATAAACCTGATGGCTCCCTTTATCAGACCGTAGATGTTTCATCCGGCGATGCGGAGGTGAACGTCCCCCAGGCCGCCGCAGGCAAATACACCTTTAGCGTTAAAACAGACTGCAGCGACGCCGTCAAATTCTGGACTGTAGCCAAAGGAAGCGGCACCGGAGTCCTGGGCGGCCTGGTGACGGATGCTTTTACCAACCAGCGTTTAACCGGAGTGTCCGTGGATACCACCATCGGGGTCCATGGATTTACCAGCGACGGTCTCTATTTCATCACCGCGCCCGCGGGCAAGGCTGATGTCACCTACAGCTTAACCAATTACCAGGACACGACCCAGACCGGAGTTGTGATTGACACCGGCGCCGTCCAAGAAATCGATATGGTCTTGAACCCGACCGTCCCCCAATACAGCCTGGGTCTGAACGGCACCACTTTTTCCGCCGGCACGCCTATGACATTAAGTGCCAATGTGTCCAATCAGTCGCCCGACATCAAAGCCGACGTCTACATCTCAATTACTCTCCCCACCGGCACCACCCTATATTATCCTGACTTTTCTCCCACGGCGAAACCAGTTGTGTCTAATTTGCTATTTCCTAAGGGCCTGAACATCGTGAATTTCATCTTGCCGCCTTTTGAAAACCTGATTCTCCCGGCTCTTCCCGCGGGAGATTATGCCTGGCAGATGCAACTAACCCTGCCTGGAAAGAGCCAGTTAATTGGAAATGCTTCCAAGGTTTCTTTCTCGTTCAAGAAGCCCTGAATAAATTAATGGGAACCGAGGTGAGGAGGAGACATGGGACAGGTGGAAAGAAAATTAAGGTCGGAGGATACGCCTGTTCGGGGTTGCTCAGCCTCCGTCGGGGGCCTGGCCGGCCGCGGCCTGGAGGTGTTGATGCTGGTCTTGGGGTTGGGCTACCTGGTGGCAGTGGGGAACATCCTCCCGGCTGAAGCCCAGGTCAATCCTTCTATGCACATAGCCTCCTCGCCCAACCCGGTTGGCTCCGGCGCCCGGGCCTTGGGGATGGGGGGGGCATTTATTGCCGTGGCCGATGACGCCACCGCGGCCTCCTGGAACCCAGGCGGCTTGATTCAATTGGAGAGGCCCGAGATATCTATTGTCGGGGCGAGTTGGTGGCAAACAGAGATCAATTCTTCCCAAGCACATCCGGAGTCTAATGGTCGGAACAGCTTTAACAATATGGATCTTAATTACCTGAGCGCGGCTTATCCGTTTTATTTTTTGGAACGAAACATGATTGTTTCGCTAAATTTTCAAGACCTTTATGACATGAACAAAGACATTAAGTATAATTATAAACAAGAAGGCGTCATTGGCGGAATTCCTTTTAGTTCTCGTGCGGCCTACACCTTTGAAGGACGAGGCAGCCTAAGGGCCCTTTCTCCGGCTTTTGCCGTAGAGATTACAAATGGGTTATCACTGGGGCTGGCGGTTAATGTGTGGACGGACAAACTGTTCTGGTCAAATGGCTGGACCAGGAAGCTAGCCTACACCGCGGATGTCACTTTTCCGGGGAAGCTCCAACGGACCGCCACGGACTTAGAAGAACAATATCATGACCTGTTCGGGATCAACTATCATATCGGCGCGCTCTGGAACGTGAACAAATGGTTTACCCTCGGGGCGGTGGTCAAGACCCCTTTTACCATGAAACTAACCCGGACCTTTAAGTCGCTCGATCAGATTCTTGACCCACCTGGTCCGGCTAAGACAGACAAAAATGACGAAGACATTGAACTGGACTTCCCTCTGTCATACGGCCTGGGGACGGCCTTCCGCCTTTCGGATAAGCTGACCTTATCGGCCGACATCTACCGGACGGAATGGTCCCAGCACCTGCTGCGGGATTCCCACGGCAACGTTTTCAGCCCCATCGCCGACCTCCCTCAAAGCCTGGCCGATGTTCCGGCCACCCACCAAATCAGGATCGGCGGTGAGTATCTGTTTATACTAGAAAAAACCATTATCCCGGCCCGGGCCGGAATTTTCTATGATCCCCAACCGGCTCAAGGAACAGTCAACCCTTTCTATGGATTCAGCCTGGGCAGCGGGGTGATGATCGGGGACACGGTCTTCGACGTGGCCTATCAATATCGGTGGGGCCGCGAGGCCCGCAACATCCTGTTCCAAATTCCCGACGCCACGACCGACGTGGACCAGCACATGGTTTTGCTGTCGGTGATTCAACATTTCTGAACGACTTGATCTCCAGCCCCATATCGGGTTCCGGTGGTCAAAGAAAATTCAAAAGGCGCAGGAGCATGGGGCGGCTCGGCTTGCTCAGATATCCTATTAAATCTATGCGATCCCTTCTTTTCTTCGAGTCTGCTATGGGCCTGTCTTTTCTGGGATGTTGGAATTAAGACGTGTTTTGTGACGGCCGGCCGGCCTGGCTGTAGGGCGCAGGATAAACCAGATTCAAAAATAGTGACCGGCATGGCATGGTTTTGGCTTGATTTTTTTTGATTATGACAATAATGTTAAACAAAAATATCTCAGTTCGGCCGAAACTTTAATAGTCAATAATGGAAAAGTCAAAGCCATTCTTTAAAAATGGAAAAATAGATATTTTTAAGTTAGTTTATCATCTTTGTTTTGAGCGAAACGAGAAATCTTAAGATCCTCAACCGCCGTTCGAAATGACGGAAGGCAAAATCCTTCGTATAGAAGGACCGTCATCCAAGCAGATGTCCCCAAAGAAACTGAAGAATGTGACCAGGTGGCAATGGGCGTGTCCATGGTAATCCATTATGAGTATATCAAGAGGGAGAGAACATGAAGAAACTGAAGTTGGGTGCCAGAGTGGCTCTGGGCTTTGGAGCTCTGATTTTGATTTCGATAATCATGGGCGGCGTCGCATTTTGGAATATGGAACAAGTAAAAATTAAAGCCACGACCCTGGCCACGGAATATGTCCCGGAAGTGGGGGTGGCAAATAATCTGGAGAGATATTGGTCTGCGGCCATGTTCAGCATGCGGGGGTACGCCCGGTCGGGTGAAAAGAGTTTCTTGGATGAGACCTGGGGTAACCTGGAAAGTGTCAAGAAGTTCATTGGGGAAGCCAAGGATCTGGCCGCAAAATCCGGACGGCTGGCCAATCTTAAAGAAGCGGCGGGGCGGGCTGATAACCTGGTTTCGGAGTATGAGAAGCTGGTCAAGGCCACCGCTGAAAAACATAAAGACGCTAGAAAGATCCGGCAGACTCTGGACGAAGCCGCCGCCATCTACATCAAGAACTCCGAAGCCTTCCTGGAGACTCACCTTGATTTGATGAAAAAAGATATCGCCGCCGGACTGAGTGCAACCTTACTCTCGGAGCGGGTGGACAAGATTATCATGGTCAACCAGGTGTCGGACGTGGGGAACCTGGTCAAGCAGACTTACGTCACCTTCCTGGCCACCCGCGACCCCGGTGTCATCAAAGAGACCTTCAAGAACTTTGAAATCGTTGAAACCAACATGAATCGTCTGCGGCCGATTACCCGGCGGGAAGCCAACCTCAGGA
>JADFXY010000380.1:0-4364 GCA_015233355.1 Deltaproteobacteria bacterium
CTCTGTGCCTAAACCGCCTTGGGCGGCGATGAGGAACATGGGTTCAAAAGATAATTGCTTTTTCCCCTCCTCATCTCGGTTGCATCCGCCGGCAAGCAGCATCCCGCCGCAAACCATTATCAGGATTCATCTTGAGTACAACCCGAGATCTGTCGGGACCTCTCGGAAAGGCTTCGGCCTGGCCACAAGTGAACGTCTTGTTTAGAAATTTTGTTAACATGTTGAATTATCTAAGCCAAGGGGTGCAAGCTCCAGCGTCCGATGTGACCGGCGGGGTGGTCAAGGACCTGGCCAAACTGCGCCTGGAATCTTCTGATTCTCAAGGTTCGCCCAGAGAACTTCTGACGGTTAAATCCAGTGATTCCGAACCTTCCGGGGCGTTTGTGGCGGTGCCGTACCGGGGGCACTGGTTCTACATCGATGATAAGGACAACTTGTCAAAGGAAACACTGAGCCTGCTGATTATCATATATTCTCTCCAGTCCGGGACAATACAAGGGACTAACCCGGTGTTGACCATCCCGGTCGGGGCCAGGTAACAACCCCAAAACACACCGGCACCCTGGGATAGCCCGGGGTGCCGGTGGTCATGTCGGATCGTCAACAGGTCGTGATGTGAGTTAGAACCCGCCCAACTTGAATCCTCGGTACATTGGATCATTGTATGGGATGGCGCCCTTTGCCGTCTTATCTGCGGCCGGGGCCGCGGTCTGGGAGAGCAACATGTGCATTCTTACGTCCCAGGTCCAGCTTTCCCCACCGAACAGGATGGGCAGAACTTCCGCGTAAATGGTTTGCGGTACTCCAAAAGCCGAGATTCCGGGTGTCCCAGGGACTTCTCGGCCATTAGCCATAATCACGATGTAAACTCCCTGATACCGGTACATGCTGGCTTCATAGCCATAGATTTCTCCAAGGTGGCCCAAGTAGCCGTCGGTTAAAGAAATGCCGAGGCCATAACCAAAACTGTTTTGAGCTGCCCCGCCATCGACGAAGGTAATCCGTTGGGCCTGCATAGCCGGGGTAACCAAATCTCCATTGGCGTACGCAATCAAATACCGCATCAAATCCTTGACGTTGCTAATCATGGCCCCGGCCGCCCAAGATCCGGATGGATCAATTATAGTTACGTCATCGGGTGGGCCGGTGGCATTCAGGTCGTAACCGCGGCTGTATTTACCGGTAATGAGGGGATCGGTCGGGAAGGAGGTATTGGTTAAGCCCATTTTGGTGATGATCCGTTTGGTTACTTCGGACTCGATGGTGGTGTTGGTCGCCTTTTGGGCAATCATACCCATGACAATGTAGTTGGTGTTGGAATAATTATAGGCCAGCCCCGGCGGATTGGTGACCGGTTTGGACACGGCGTAGGCCAGAAGTTCCGAAGGCTGCCATTTCCTGAGGGGTTGTTTCAGGATGGCCCAGTAGATGGAGTTGGGGTCGGTCATATCGGAGTAATTATAGATGCCGCTGGTGTGGTTCAGGCACTGCCGAATGGTGATATTCTTGCCGTTGGGGATCAGCCCGGGTAACCATTTTTCAACCGAATCATCCAGCCCCAGGAGGTTTTCTTGGGCGAGTTGCAAAATAACGGTTGAGACAAAGGTCTTGGTGATACTCCCGACCTTGAATTTATTGTCAATATCCATAGGGGTCTTTAGGGCCAGATCTGAGACGCCGGTGGTGGCGAACCATTCCGTCCCGTCGGGCCATTTGACCATCATGACGGCGCCGGGAATCCCGGCCTGTTTGACGGCATAATTCATGATGTTGGTCATACCGAGGGTCACATCCGCGCTGGCCGGCTTGGCCGGTCTGGACAGGACGATCGTTTGGATGGTAGTCACGCCGCTGTTTAATATTTCGGGATGCAGTTCTCCCTTCCTAACATTGAAGATAATCGAACCCAGGCTGTTGAAATCATATGTCCCCAGGTCTATCTTAGTACCTGGGTATGACGCGGAATAGAACATGTCCCTGGCGTTGGGGACATAGTAACCATTATCCCAATAATGCAGCAGATATGGACTACGCGAAATCCCTTTGCCGGCGCTTTCCGGGAAGCCATCCGCCGGACGGGCGAAGAGAAAGGCGGGATTAAGGATCGGACACTCGACCCAAATCCAGGTTTTTTGGGCGGGTTCAGCTTTTAGTTTCAGATAGACCGACTCACCCGCAGGGTAGGTAACATTCACCAATGAATCATTACTATCCACGACCACCGTGGCGCCGGTGAACCCGGCGAATAAAAACAGAAAAGCCGCCGTCCACATCAAACAGGCAAGAACCGTCAGCTTTTTGGGGTGGAAGAATTTTTTCATGATCCAGCCTCCTTCAGTCAGGGTCAATGGTTACGTGCTGTCAAATATAGGATCTTCATTCGGGATCAACTAGAAATAATATCTAAGCCCCAGGTTGATTGGTAGAGTCCAGGAGCTGTCGGCGTCGGACATGGGACTCATAGAGGAACTTGGGGAACCCATATATCGGGCTTTTACCTCGGCAAATACCCCGAACGGAGACATGTGATATTCGATCCCGGCGCCGGCATCGAAGAGAAACACCCAGGACGAATCCCAATACCTGCCGCTGGACCCCATAAAGGATGTGTCAACTGAACTCAGGTAGGCTGCTCCCAGGTCTAACCGGATGTAAGGATCCCAAGTGCATTTGTTGGCCAGGACGTGGTATTTGCCTCCGGCATAGATTGGGACAACACTCAGGCTGTCAAGAGATATCCCCTGAGGGGTGCTTCCTGAAAACCTTTCATACCCGATGCCGAGTTGGGCGCTAAAGGACTCGGTCAAACGGTATCCTCCCTCCAGGCCAACCCCCCAACCAGTGCCAAAAGCATCTTTGTAACTTGGTGCGTCCATCCCAGTGCCGGCATTCCCTGAGAGGAATGGGGTAACTTGACCGGTCACGCCCAGATAAAAACAGTTGTCCTCGGCTATCAAGATGCTCGGGGATAACATGACCAGGGCGGACACCAAACAGACCAACCACCACGATCTTCTTTTTAAAGTCTTCACCATCGGTCCTCCTCCTTTTGTTAAATGACAAAAAAACATTGGGTTAATAACCAGTTGTTGTTTTATAAAAAATTTTGAGATATGCTTCCGCCTTGTCAATTTTAAAGGCGGCGGTTAGCCGATTCTCCCGTAATCATAGATTTGTATATGTAATTGATTGGTATATTATATATATTCAGAACTTAACTTCACTGAGACGGAATGTGGGATCCACCATATCGGTAGCCAGATGGCAGACATAGCCGGCATTAAGGTCTATCCGATGAATAAACCAGCAGGTATTAGATAGGGTTACCTTAGGTCCATCAATCGTTATGTCGGTTAAGGGCACAGACAAGCCGCGACCGTCTGCTTTGATTACACTTTCTTTGCTGGTCCAGTATTCATAGAACGATCTTTGCTTGTCGGTTGCTTGTTGAATCCGTTGCCATTCTCGGGGGGTGAAGGAGCTTTCAAAATCAGCCAATTCAATGGTCCTGATCTGTTCAAGATCAATCCCGACTCGCCCATGATCGGTGATCCCGCAAACCACATAATCGCCGGCATGGGAGATATTGAAATCAATGGAGCCGGCAAGTGACGGCCGGCCATATGGGTCCCAGGTCAGGTCATGAATCCGGGCGGGATGATGACCGCGCTTCTTCAAGCCTTCCCTTAAAAGCAGTTTTCCAAACAGGGTCGCCTGGCGGTCCTGCCGGCGATGGTAACGTAGGATCCTCTCCTGAATATTCTTAGGCAAATGGCGGAGATAGGTGGACCATCCGGAATCATCTAAAGGGCTGCTGGAAACAGCGTATAAAATTTCTATCAGGCCCATGAAAGGCTGGTGGCCCGGGCGGGTTCGGCCCAGGTGACCGGTTGCAGGGTTTGGTAAAATATTTTGCTGATTTCCGGTAAGTAATCAAATATAAAGAAATGCCCCCCAGTGAATTGCCGGACTGAAATGGGAGTGGTGGTTTCCTTCTGCCAGGTCAAGGCCTCGGCGTAAGTGGTCGGTTCGTTCAGGCCGATCATAACCGTAATCGGTATATCAAAAGGTTCGGTTTCCTCATACAAGTAATTATCGTTTGCCTGGAAGTCGGCCCGCAGCATCGGCTCAAATAGATTCATCATGTCCCGGTCGGCCAACACCTCTCGTGGCGTTCCGGCAAATTGTCGAAGCAACTCAAAGAACTCTTGACGGGGAAGCAAATAGCGATCCCTCGCCTCGGTCCGGACAGAGGGGCCGCTTCTTCCGGAAAAAAACAGGTGCCTGGGCTTGGGTAGTCCTTCTTTGATGATTTTCTTCACCATCAGGTAGCCCAGACAAGCCCCCATGCTGTGGCCAAAGAT
>JADFXY010000381.1:0-4358 GCA_015233355.1 Deltaproteobacteria bacterium
ATGGAAATAAGCGACGAATGGGAAACTGGGAGAGTTTACTTGACAAATAGCGCACCGTGACCCGCTCAAAAGAAATTACAGAAAAATACTTGCATTACCAAATTCCGGTGCCGGCCCTGGGAATAATTGATTATAGATTTTCACCGGAAGAATTATCTAAAATTAGCATGCGTTAAACCTATCCAGCAAACTGAACCAATACCGGAGACATGCCGGCCGACGGAACAGTTTGGTTCATCACTGAGCCGGATTCAAATTCCAGGGCCACACATGAAGACAGACAACTTTAACCTCTTATCGCCTCCGGAACGAATCGATGTACTCGGCGTCGGCGTCAGCGTCATCGACCTGGATACTGCGGTGGAACATATTTTAGGCTGGATTGAATCTGGAGCGCGGCATTACGTTTGCGTGACCGGTGTCCATGGCGTTATGGAATGCCGGAGCGACCCGCGCTTAAGGGCGATACATAATGCCAGCGGTCTCACCGTGCCCGACGGGATACCCCTGGTCTGGGCGGGGCATTTATATGGATTTCCTCATATGGGTCGGGTTTACGGACCGGATCTTATGCTGGAAATCTGCCGGGAATCTGAAAAGAAGGGCTACACCCATTTCCTATATGGAGGTAACGAAGGAAAGGCGGAGGCTTTGAAGAAAAGCCTGACCCATAAATTCCCCGGCCTTAAAGTTGTCGGGGTACGTCAAGATACATTTAGACCGCTCAATCAGGAGGAGGAGGCCGAATTAATCAACCAGGTGGCCCAAACAAGACCGGATTTCTTCTGGGTCGGTGTCAGTACTCCGAAACAAATTAAGTTCATGGCGGATTATCTACCCAAGTTGGATACTAAAGTCATGCTGGGAGTCGGTGCGGCTTTCGATTTCCATACCGGACTGATTCGGGACGCCCCGGCCTGGGTGAAAGGCATCGGGATGCAGTGGTTGCACCGTTTATGTCAGGAACCCCGGCGCCTTTGGAAAAGGTACCTGGTTAATAATCCTCTTTTCATCTATGAATTTGGCCGCCAATTGATTAAATATAAGGCTCGACGCCGACGCAAGAGCACATAACCGGTTGCCTGCTGTGCGCTACTCGTTGTCGGTTGGCACTGGTTCAGTTGATGATCCGGGCTATTCGCGGTTCACGGAGTTGTTTTCCGGCGCTGAATATAGCCGACGTTACATCTGATTCGTCAATATTTATCATGCACTTGGGTTGATCGAAGATACAGTTGTCAAAACAAGGACGGCAAGACATAGGCTCAACCATAACCACTTCGCCGGATGGAGGATGGGGACCAAACCACTGGGCCAACTGTGGCCCGAAGATGCCGATAATTCGGCTGCCGCAAGCCGCCCCCAAGTGCATCACCCCGCTGTCGGCGCTCACCAAGATATCGCTTAACGACAACAGCCCTTGTAGCTCTTCCAACGACCCTTGCCAGATGGCGCCGGGGATATGCCTGGGCCATAAAATATCCGGGGCCGCGGTATCCTCCTCCGGCTTGATGACGACCACAAATCCTATGGAATCCGGCAGGTCTTTAAGCGCCGCGGTGAAACGCCGGGACGGCCATCGCCGGATTGGATGCCCTGCGCCGGGGGCCACGGTCAGCACCAACCCCCGCTGATAACCCCTGGCCACCAACCATGAAGCGACAGGCAGCGAAATGTTCCGTGGAACGTCCAGTACCGGCCGGGGGTCCTGGTTAATTCCAGTCAAGATGGCGGCGGCGAAAGACGCATCTTGAGCGACGTGGGCCAGACGGGCCAGGGACGGGTTGATCCCCAGATCTATATCCAGCCACCCGTGGCCACCGCAGGCGCCGTACCCGGCCCGGAGTTCGGCCCTTATCATTCTCATTTGGATTATTTCGCGGGGATCGTAACGGAGGCCGATCAGGAGGTCAAAAGATGATGACCACAGATTCGTTAATTGTCGGGCATACCGCACCCAGACCGGTTGCCAGAGGCGATACTTGTGTTTGGTTTGGGTCCAGGGCGGGACCAACTCATGCACCTGATCACACAACCCGTGCATAGGAAATAGCTCCCTAAGCCATGGCTTGCCGATCAATTCGAGATTCGCAGCCGTCACCCGGCGAAGCGCCCTTAAAAGTGGGGCCGTCAGCACTGCATCACCCAGTCCCCACTGGCAAATAACGCCGACCCGCCGCATAGCCGACCAATCAAGGTGCAGGTCATGGCCCGGTCTACTTTTCAATGAAAACAAAGATAAAATATCAGCTAACCGTCCGGCCAGGTGATACCGCCTCGCCCGGTCTTTGGAAAGCATCTGTCTTCCGATAGAATCCCTCATGGATGGACCTAGACTAGGCTGACTTCGTTTCGTTAAACTTCTTAGGCTCTGACGCATGGTACAGTCTGAACAATTGAAAAGAACGCAGAAGCGGATGTATGGGAAGAAGCCGCCCACCCGGACAACAAACGTTATTAATCAGCATTAATCATCGTAATGCAGGATCTCGTTCAAGCACCGCGGTCACCGGCGTGGACGAAGCAGCACACGGCCGTCGCTTTGCCCACGGGACGGGATAAAACAAACGGCCAGAAAATCTTACCTGGCCATTCGTTCATTTTTTCTGTATTGTCACTTTCTCCCACCATTCCCGATAGGCGCTGGGCCAAAAGTTTTCACCGGCAACACATTTGTTTGGAATGTCTTTTCCTTGAAAGGGTAACCTAATTTATCCTGAGACGAATCTGCCCCCGTCTTCCCACAACCATTGTAATAACGATTAAATCCGGTAGAAACTGGGCAAAATCCAACTTCTCCTGTCTCGGCTGTCTTTTTGGACCGTTTGTGCGGTATTAACTCGGCAGAGCCAGGCGCATCTGCTGCTTTAGCGGAAGACCTTGGCGAAGACTCAGCCGGCCTGTAGCTTGACTCGTCTCTCATGATATTAGGACTGCGTAAAGGATTGTCAGGCATTTTCACGACTTCCGGCTCTGCTATTGTATTCGCTATCGGCGTATCGCTGTAAGATGTCACCCCGATAGCGTTCTTATATTTGTAAACTTCTAAACCGAACGCCGGGATAGAAACAATCAGAAACGCTAAACAGATTAAGAGAGCAAGTCTATTTTTCATGTCTATTCCCTCTATTCTGATATCCGTTTTTTGATACACATTGTATTGTCATCAGTTATCAAGTAATTTCATATCATTGTAATCCGGCCAGGAATATTCCCCATACTTCTACACGACGGACATCCAGACCACACCTTCCTTAGTTTCACCCAAAATAATAGATAGGGAAAACTGCCAAATATTATAGAAACAACCTAACACATTTTAATTTCCAAGGCAAGCAATTTCCTCATTTCCACGCTCTCCGCCATCAATTCACCCTGTAAAGCTTGTGGTTCCTTTTTCACCAGGCCGCCCCATCCGGTCAAAAAGTTTCCACCCGGAAATTATTCTTGCCTTTTCCGGCTTAGTTGAGCATAATAACCATGGGAGGTAGGACATGGAATACCTTGACACATTGGCCGTCTATGACCGTCTGGCTCGGGCTGGGTTACCTGATGCAGCCAGCCGGGAATTATCGGAAATCTTAAGAAATCATTTGCAGCAACAGGTTGAGGTTTTGGTCGTTAAGAAAGATGTCGCCGAGGTCAAAAGAGACATCGCCAGCGTTAATAGGAGCATCGAAGAACTACGAGCGACCACCCAAAGGGACATTGCCGGGATTCAAAAAAACATCGCCGAATTAAAGGCCGAAATCGCAGAGGTTAAGGTTGACGTCATCAAAAAATGGGCTGTCGGCGTGATGCTCGTGATGTCCGCTATTATCATCACCGCCGTCGGTGTGCTGGTCAAGCTCTTAAAGTAGCTCCTGGTTGGCTTCGCCAGGTTGGACCGCCCAAGACCCTCCTTATCCGGATTTGCCCCCTCCCGCAAATTCTCCCATCCCGTCACCACAGTCACGCCCAGCCAACTCTTCAACAAATTCATCGTCTCGTTTGCTAAATTCTACTGCCGTCATCATCTCGTCCGTTAAATTCTCTTGCCGTTGGTCGCAGTCATCGGCCAAAACGTTGCCCGGCTTGAGCATTTTTTTTGGCTTTAGGACATAACCAGCTTATATTAAATAATAAAAAAGTTGGCGCCAACCCTAAACAAACCTAAAGTAATCTTGTCGATTTGCCGAAATAGAATCATAACCCCGGATGAAAGGAAAAGATCGATGCCCACCGCCCAGCCAGACTCTCCGCCCTCCTTTGTCTCTCTCTCACTCCCTCCGGTCCTGGTCCTCCGGATTGAGGCCTGGGACGAGGAAATCCCAGGACGCGGCCCGGCCGGATCAAAACGTAACCACCGTTGACGATTT
>JADFXY010000382.1:0-4355 GCA_015233355.1 Deltaproteobacteria bacterium
TCCGTAAGGTAGTACTGACAAGTTTATGTCTAAACAGGACCAGGGTCGTTCCCGGCCGGTCCGGGACGCTGCGAAAGATTTTTCATATTCATCCGAGCGGGAGGCGGTGTGATGATCAAGGATTTATTTAAGAAGTTCTCCAGGGGTTCTGCCGCTGAATCTCTCAATCTGAAGACGTTCCAGGAAGCGACCGGGCATGAGCGCCATTTGATCGATCTCTGCACGGTCCCACCCCACGAAACGCTCAAATTGCTGAACGCCGGTCCGCTAGGCTTAAGTTCGGCCGAGGCTGACCGCCGGCTTGACGAATATGGCCCGAACGAACTGTCACACGTCAGGCACTTAGGCTTTTGGGCGGATATTTATCACCGCTGCCGGAGCCCGCTGGTCATTCAACTTCTGATTATCGCCGGGATCTCCGGAGCCATAGGCGAGATGAAATCCGCGGTTATTGTCGGAGCCATGGTTCTGCTCAGTGTCGGGCTGTCCTACATCCTGGACCGCCGTTCAAACAATGCCGTGGAAATGCTGGGGAAACGCGTCCAGTCGCGGACCCTGGTGCTGCGGGACGGCAAAGAAGAGGAGGTCAAGGTATCCGAGGTCGTGCCGGGTGATGTGGTTATCCTGCATGCCGGCTCCATCGTCCCGGCCGACTTGCGGCTGCTCAACGCCAAAGACTTTTATGTCAGCCAGTCCGCCCTGTCCGGTGAATCCATGGCCGTTGAAAAAGCGGCTGACGGAGTCCAACCCCAAGGCTACGCCACGGCCCTGGAACTGCCCAACGCCTGCTTTCTTGGAACCAACGTCACCAGCGGCTCAGCCCGCGGGGTAGTGGTCAACACCGGGCCGAAGACCATGTTCGGGTCCATCTCGGAGCGGCTGACCGGACCCAGGGAAGAAACCAGTTTCGATATCGGCGTGCGGTCCTTTACCTGGCTCATGATCCGGTTCATGGTGGTCATGGTTTTTGCGGTTTTCTTTATCGTGGGGATGACCAAAGGCGACTGGGTGGAAGCCCTGTTGTTCGGCCTGTCCATTGCCGTAGGTTTGACGCCGGAAATGCTGCCGATGATCGTCACTGTGAACCTGGCCAAAGGCGCCCTGACCATGGCCGCCAAAAAGGTTATCGTCAAGCGGCTCCAGTCCATTCAAAACTTTGGGGCCATAGACGTCCTGTGCACGGACAAGACCGGCACCCTGACTCAGGACAAAGTCATTCTCGAACGGCACGTGGACATTACCGGACACGTCAGCGAAGACGTGCTGAATTATGCCTATCTGAACAGCTACTACCAGACCGGTCTGCGCAACCTGATCGACCGGGCCGTGCTCGACTTTTCCGACTTAGACGCCGAACAGAACTGCCGGCTGGTGGACGAATTGCCCTTTGATTTTCAGCGCCGCCGCATGTCGGTCGTGGTGGATTACGAAGGCGATCATCTGTTGATTTGCAAAGGCGCGGTGGAAGAGATCTATACTTGTTGCACCCGGTACCAGCTCGGTGATGAAGTCTATCCCCTGATCGATATGATTCGGGAGGATTTGTTCGAAGAGGTTGAACAGCTCAATAAAGACGGCTACCGGGTCCTGGGCATCGCTTACCGCGAGTTTCCCCGCGACCGGACCACCTATACCGTGGCGGATGAAAAAGAACTGATTCTGCTGGGGTATATCGCGTTCATCGATCCGCCCAAGGAATCGGCCGCGGAAGCCCTCAAGCTGTTGCGGGGGGCCGGGGTCCGGGTGAAGGTGGTCACCGGCGACAACGGCCTGGTTACCGAAAAGGTCTGCCGGGATGTGGGCCTGACGGTCATCCGGCAGGTAACCGGGGCGGAACTCTCAACGATGTCACCCAAACAGTTTTCCCTGGTGGTGGAAGAGGCCAACGTTTTCGTTAAGGTTTCTCCGATGCAGAAGGAGCAGATTGTCCGGGAGCTGCGCCGCCTCGGCCACGTGGTGGGATTCGTGGGGGACGGGGTCAATGATGCGCCGGCTCTCAAAGCGGCCGATGTCGGGATTTCCGTGGATTCGGCCGTTGATGTGGCCAAAGAGGCTGCGGATATCGTGCTCCTGGAAAAAAACCTGCTGATCCTCGAAGAAGGGATCATCGAAGGCCGGAAGGTCTTTGCCAACATCATCAAGTACATCCGGATGGGGGCCAGCTCCAACTTCGGCAACATGTTCAGCGTGGTCGGGGCCAGCTATCTGCTGCCGTTCTTGCCCATGCTTCCGGTCCAGGTCCTGACCAACAATCTGCTCTATGATTTTTCCCAGACCGGAATCCCCATGGACAACGTGGATGAGGAGGCCATCGTCAAGCCTCTCCAGTGGAACATCAGCAACGTTAAGCGGTTCATGGTCTTTATCGGACCGGTCAGCTCCATTTTCGACTACGCCACCTTCGCCTTGATGTGGTTCTTTTTTAACTGCCGCGCCTATACCGATGCCGCCCTGGGCGCCCAGTCCCATGAGGCCCTGGCCGGCCTTTTTCAGACCGGCTGGTTTGTGGAATCGCTGCTGACCCAGACGCTGATCGTCCACATCATCAGGACCCGGCGGATACCTTTTTTTCAGAGCCGGGCTTCCGTGCATCTAATGCTGACCACCATGATCATCATGGGCATCGGGGCCTGGTTGCCCTATTCGCCCTTTGCCGCATCGCTCGGCCTGGTGGCCTTGCCGCCCATCTACTGGGCCTGGATCGCGAGCTTTCTGTTGTCCTACGCCGTGTTGACGCACGTCATAAAAACTTGGTTTTTCAAACGTTTCGGAGGTGATTGATCATGGATAGTTTGCTCGATGCCCTGCAAGAAGGCAGATTGATCGAACTGGTCGACGATAATAAAGAAGACGCCCTGCAGTTCCTGGCTCACATTATCGAGGCCATTCCCTCTCTTCCGGCCGGCACCGATGTGGTGGAGCGGGTTTTGGCCAGAGAGCGGACGGCCAATTCCACCCTGGGCAAGGGTTGGGCCTGCCCGCACGTCCGAGTCCCGTTTGAAGAAGACCTGATCTGCGTAGTCGGCTGGAGTCCGACCGGGATCGATTACGGCGCCCCGGATGGCATCCCGATATCAATTGTGGTCATGTATCTGGTTCCGGAAAACCAGCGGAATCATTTTTTGCGGGAAGCCTCGATGCTGGCCAAGGCGTTAGGGGCGTATCCAGGGCTGGAAAAACTGGGTCCGGCCGCGGAGCTGAACGAGGTTCGGGAGCATCTCCTGGACCTGATCAGCTCCTCCATGGAAACAGTTGGTCCCGATACCAGGGCGCGCATGATTCAACTCCAGGCCAGACAGAGCGTGGCGGCCATCCCGTCCTATGACCTGGCCCACCTGATCGTGGAACCGGCCACGATTATCACCGGCCCTGGGATGAAGCACATCGTGCTGGCTCAAGACCGTCATCTGGTGGAATACCTTGACTCGGCGGCCGGATTGGTGGAGAGGATCGCGGCTGACGGAATGTACCAAAACGGCGGCTGGCGGATTCTGAAACGGAGCGAAGTCACCTATCAAGGCGATCGGGTGTTGTACGATTGCCTGGCCATAAAAGCGGCCCCCGGCGGTCCGCCTATGATCAAGTGACGGCAGGGTATCCGGTAGATTACACAAGAGGAAAGGCATGCGATATGGAACCCCGGGCTCAATCAAGATACACCCCGGAGCAATATCTGGCTCTGGAACGCGAGGCGGTGCAAAAGAGTGAATATGTCAACGGTCACATCCTGGCCATGGCCGGGGCTAGCCGCCGGCACAACCAAATCACGTTCAATCTGGCCGTTGCACTGGGCGGGCAACTCAAGGAGCGGCCTTGTGTCGCTTATGTCAATGACATGCGGGTCAAAGTCAGCGCCACCGGCTTGTACACTTACCCGGACATGGCGGCCCTCTGCGGAGAACCGGGCTTTGAAGACAACCACATGGACACGTTGCTTAATCCCATGGTGATTGTGGAAGTGTTGTCAGACTCGACCGAAGCCTACGACCGCGGTGCAAAATTCGCCCATTGCCGCCGGCTTCCCTCGCTCACAGAATATGTCCTCATCGCTCAGGACAAGGTGTGTGTCGAGCATTATGTCCGGCAAGGGAAACAGTGGCTACTGTCCGAAGTTGACGGCTTAGACGGGACTATCCAGTTGGATTCAATCGGTTGTAGCTTGTCATTGGAAGAAATTTACGATAAGATAAAGTTTCCCGACCAGGATAGAGCAACGGGTAACATGCAACCCGCATAGGTGCGGCCATGAAAATAGTATTAATCATCGGATCGGGCGGGCTGATCGACGAGTAAGAAAGACGAGGGAAAAAATCTAGGCGCCGAAGATTAAGGGCTTTCTTTTTCAAGATAAGTAA
>JADFXY010000383.1:0-4322 GCA_015233355.1 Deltaproteobacteria bacterium
TCGGCGGGGACGGTCTCGACCCCCCGTTGCTCTTGGAGGTGGGAGAGAAGGCGGCGCATGATGTTTATTTTTCGACCCATATCCCCTTTGACAATCCCCGGCCGACCGTTCGCAATTTTGTCAAGGCGTTCAAGAGAGCGTACGGGCGGGCTCCGAAAGTGGCTTTTGCCGCCCTGGGTTATGATACCTTACGTCTGGTCTATGCGGCTATTGAACAGGCAGGCCGGGCCGAGCCTCAAGCCATTAGGGATGCCCTGGCCAAGATGAAAGATTTCCACGGAGTCACCGGGACCATCAGCTACCAACCCGGCCGACGTGTCCCCACTAAACCGGTGACTATCATTAAAGTAGTCAATCAGAAGTTCAGGTTTGCCCAGGAAGTCGGCCCGGCTAAACCATGAAGCGGAAGCCGGCGGCCAAGGGATCGGATAATCTGTTTTTCCCATGCCTGGCAGCCGGTTAAATAATTTTCTCGCAAGATTCGTTGGCATCGGTGAATTTTTCTTGACATTCAGGAAAAAATCAAGTAACCAGGTTCACGTCAAAGCGTGACCCACCCTGACCGGAACCTCGTCGAACTAAGGAGTGAGACTATGTTTCCTTTTTGTTTTGAATGGCATTGGGATGCAGGGCATTTCTTTTTTATGGGCCTGTTTTATTTGGTATTGACCGTGGTCGGCAGCGGTATGGGCTACTGTATCGTGAAGACTTTTGTTGATACCTTAATGATACCGATCAAAAAACACGAAGAGCACAGCCACGAGCACGGCCACGCTGGTGCCCATGGACACTGAGTTCACGCTTTTCCTCGGGCCGTTATCTATTCATCTCATCTCATCCTCATCATCCTCGCATCACCGGATATAGGAGGCAGCGCGTGTAAGTTTGCCTTCCGTATCGGTCTTATATAAATACCTTAGCCCCACCGGTTTCCGGCTGGGGCTAAGCCTTTTTGTGGGGCTAACTATCTTGGCCGCCTGTTTCTAAGTCAAGGGGAAAATGATTTTTGTCGGAGCCCTATTCGCCCGGCGTTTCGTATTTAAGCAGAATTAATGACTATGTCCCTTCCATTCATACCGATGACGAAGGCCATTATGCCATGATACTTGAATATGCCCTTCATGCTGAAGCCTGCCCACGACAATGCCGGCGGCAGCCTCCCATCCAATCATCACCGTGTCTCCCCCAACCGCTTCACGGAAAGCATCAAATGGCTAAATCATCTTCTAACCCCACCCTGACGTCGGATCCCTTCCGGCTGACTGAGGGTTGGATTGGAACTAAATAATAACGAAATAATTCTATATGTTACGCTAACTAACCGGATATCATAGTTCCCCGCTTACAGGAAAAGGCCTGCGCCGCGCAATTTCGGAGTGTAGGGGATCATGTTGTAACATGTTATATTTACATGCAGAAACTAAACAAACAAAAAAGTATGAATTCTTATTGACAGTCTAAAGGAGATACCATAGTATCACCAACTAGTATTTCGTGATTAGCGTTGCCCCGCAGTGTGAAAATTATGTAAATTTTGTTTTGAGGTCACTCATCTTCCGGTGATAGAGGACCGGCTGGAAATGACGCCCGCTAGACCGGATGACCCGTCAAACAAAAACGACACGGAACTGGAGGATAACAGTGCCGACACTTTAAATTGGAAGGGGGGATATGGTATGGCCCGGTAGATTCTCATATAGAGGTCCATGTAGGGTTCTTGCTTGCCCGCCGAGAAGCGTCTTGGGGGGAAATGTCGAAAACAAGGAGATAAGACATGGAAGAAACGAAAAAAGGCATTGGCGAAGATTGGCTGGCCCTATGGACGGGTTTAGCTATTTTTGTTTTGGGCCTGGGGGGGCTGATCGGATGGGAGGTCCTGGGTTGGGGAATTAAAACCAGCGTGTGGGTAGATCTCAACAAGGCGCTTTCGCCCATTTCCCCCGCCTATAAATTTTCCGGCCTCACTTCCCTCTTTTTCACCTATCTTTTTTTGCTCGGTTTCATGTTGATCGGCGCCCGCGCCCTGGGCGCCAAGGTCGGTAAATTTGTCGTGGGATTCACGCTGACGTTTTGGATCAGCTATCTCTGCTGGCTCATCGGTCATTACGCCCACATTGCGGCTACTCCGGATGTCTTGCAGAAGTATAACATTACTTGGTCCCTCCAGCTTACCGGCGAGGCGGGGTTTATCGTGGCTCTTCTGGCCGGTCTGGTTGTGGGCAACTTTTTTCCAAAGTTCTCAGCGTTCATATCGGAGTCCCTTCGCCCGGAATTGTATATCAAGACCGCCATTGTTATCCTGGGCGCGGGCCTGGGTGCGAAGGCGGCGGAATCTATGGGACTGGCCTCGGCAGTGTTGTTTCGGGGGCTTTGCGCCAGTGTCGAGGTCTACTTGATAGACTGGGCCGTGGTCTATCTTGTCGCCCGGACAGTATTCAAGTTTAACCGCGAGTGGGCCGTGCCGCTGGCCTCCGGCATCTCCATCTGCGGCGTCTCCGCGGCGATCGCCACCGGGGCGGCTATCCGCGCCCGGCCGGTAGTACCTATCATGGTCTCGTCATTGGTGGTGATTTTTGCCGTTGTGGAGTTGATTCTTCTGCCTTTCCTGGCCCAATATTTTCTCTGGCAAGAGCCTATGGTGGCCGGTGACTGGATGGGCCTGGCGGTTAAAACCGATGGAGCCGCGGTGGCCAGCGGGGCCATCGTAGATTCCCTGGTCCGGGCCAAGGCCCTGGCGTTACAGGGAATTAGATATAAAGAGGGCTGGATGATCATGAGCGCCACGACCAGCAAGATCTTCATCGACTTCTTTATTGGTATCTGGGCCTTCATCCTGGCCATTATCTGGTGCTCCAAAATCGAATGCAGCGGCGGGAGAGTTAAGGCTGCTGAAATCTGGGAGCGCTTCCCTAAATTTGTCCTTGGTTATTTCTTAACCTTCATTATCATGCTCTGCATCAGCCTGAGTTCGCCGGCCGCCCTGAAAGTGGCTAAAGCCGCCACAGGCCAGATGGATGTTTTCCGGGTGTTGTTCTTTGTCCTGACTTTCTTCAGCATTGGGGCGATCTCCAATTTCCGCAAGCTTTGGGAAGAAGGGTTCGGTAAACTCGCGGCGGTATATCTCTTGTGCCTGTTTGGGTTCATCATCTGGGTCGGTCTGCTTATTTCCTGGATATTCTTCCATGGTATCAAACCACCCCTAATGACGGGTTAATAGGAGAAAGGGAGGTAGTTATGTCCAAAGAACATAAATTGGCGGCTGAAGAAGAAAAAAGCTTGAAGGAAGAAATGAAGAAGATGGAGTATGAGCCGTTGCTGCCTGTGGAGAAAAAGCTCATTGGCATCAGCATCGGCTTAGGGGTGGTTCTCCTATTTGTCTTTGTTTGGGTAAGCCGGACATTTTTCCCAGGCGTGCATTGACGCTCCTTGCAGTCGGACAATTAGATTTTGGCCGTTAACCTGGCCACAAGTGCTCAAAATTAGAAAGGGCGGTGAGTATCTCGCATGAAACAAGCGGAGCTCACCGCCCCTTTTCGTTATTCAAGCCAGGCGGAACGGGCATATCGGGTCGATCGGACTTTCGGTAGGGCCTACTTTTTTTCTCTCTCGATTGAGTTTGACCGGTTCTTGGTTACTGGGTCAGGAGAAAATCCTTGAGCGCGGCCACCCGGCTAGTCCATCCCTTGAGATATTTTGCCCGGGCCGGAGTTTTGGCCAGATCACCGTAGAGACGCAAGCGTCGGTTCAGATAGCCCAGCGCCAACTTGTCGGGACTGATCTTTTGGGTCGCCTGGATCGCCGCCGAAATTGTATTTTTGCCCATGCCGCCGTCAACGGTCAGAAGGGGATTGCCGGCTGAATGGGAGTTAAGTTCAGTTTGTAACAACGTCACCGCTTTTGCGGCCCCCACATTGACCGCAGTATCGAACACGGCCATGGCCAACGGCGCCGGCAGCTCGTCGCATCGGCATTTATCCCAGAACTCCCGGCGGTAAAATTCAGATGCCTGCTCTTCGGTCAATGCCCGGATGTCGGCCGCGTCCACATCACCGTCATGATCGATATCCCCGGCCCGGCCTTCACCCCGGAGGAACCGCAAGCTGATTCCATACTTTGTGGCCCCACCGGGGTCGGCCGGGTCATCGGTGAGCTTACGGCCGCCTTCCCAAATAAGGGTCTTCGGTAATATCCGGTCAAATGTGCTCATGGTTATCCCTCCGTCCCGTACAGATCTGCTCAATTTTGGTATCCATGTTCCGGATGGTGACTCCCATCCCTTCAAAGCCTACCTTCACCTCAGTTCGTAAACCGGCCAGGTCTTC
>JADFXY010000384.1:0-4313 GCA_015233355.1 Deltaproteobacteria bacterium
GGGTTAAGAGTTTCTTCCCATATCGCTGGGGGAGACATCCGGTCACGACCAATCGTTTCAGTCGGCCTCGCGTTTTGAGTTCCGCCAGGTCAAGGATGGTCGAAAGGCCTTCCTCAACCGCCTCCTGAACGAAGGCGCAAGTATTGACTATGATCAGGTCTGCATCACCGGCTTCTTCGCAGATGTCATAACCTTGAAGGACCAGCCCACCAAGAATCACCTGGCTGTCCACCAGGTTTTTGGGGCACCCTAAACTGACCAGATGAACTTTTTCCCGCAAGTGTTACCGCCTTACTGTAATCTACGCCGAATTCCGGCTTTTAAGAGCATAACGCAGAGAAAACCAAAAGAGAGCGCTGAGGTCTTTTCCGTCTTTTCTGTTCACGCCGTTGCCGGGCGTGACGGCCTCAGGATGGCTGCTTTAGGATGGCTGAATAGTTAGGCCGGATTTAAATTTCGGACGACTATGTTATAAAAGGTTGAGTGTAAAAGATATCATACCTGGCCTTTGAATGCAAGCGGCATTGTAGCGTCACGATGAATCGCTATTTCATACATCCCGAACAAGACCGGGCGCCGGCCGGAACGGTGTGGCGGATATTTCATCCGTGATTAACGCTTGGCCAGACTAAGGCTGTCTTTATTCTTGAATTGTCTGCCATTCTAAGCTATAGTCAACCGCCTTTGAAGATGCTCTAAGGTTGAATTACTTGCCGATATTTGGAGTCTGATTATAATTGAGGCTTGGCGAATCATTGCGGCTAACCATCGCAGGAGATGGCCAAAAGTCTACCGGCGACTCAACTTGATTAATTTGCCGGTGACTTTTTGGGGGGATGGACCGATCAAGGCGCTCCCGCGAATTCTTGAGGAAATGACCTAATGAAAATTACGCCTATTTTTGATCCAAAGAAGGCCGGACGACCTATGCGCGTGGCTGGGTTCATGTCTGGTTCGGGAAGTAATATCAAGAAGCTGATCGAACTAGAACATTCACTAAGCCTGCGGCCCGACGGTTCAGCGTTTGAGGTGGTTTTCATTTTCAGCGATCGAAGCGACGGTAAGAGCCAGGGCGAAAGGATAGCTTACGAGGCCGGAATTCCATATCACAGCTTTGATATTCGGAAATTCTATCAGCGTCGTGGCCTGAGACGGACGGCAACAACTCCCGAAGGGACGCAAGCCCGAAGAGAATTTGACAGCCTGGCCGCTAAATTGGTGGCGGCATTTGAGGTTGACTTGATCGCTTTGGGGGGATACATGAGCTATACAACCTTGCCCAGATGCGTCAATGTGCATCCCGCGGACCTGTCCTTAACCAATGAAGATGGGACGAGAAGATTTGTAGGAGATGATGCGGTGTTCGATGCCATTGCGGCCGGCCGAACAGAACTGCGAGCATCTACTATTTGGATCGACGACGGGGTGGATTCCGGTCCTTTGTTGATGTTATCCGACCCTTTGCCCGTGACCCTTCCTGAGCCGCTGGATAAGCTTCGGATGGACCTGGCTAAATTGGCCCGAGTCGCCGGCCGCCACCAGGAGATGTTAAAGGACGTCGGAGACTGGGATATTTTCCCCAAAACCATCTGGTTTATTTCCGAGGGTAGATTCGGTTTTGATGAGCAAGGACAGGCATACCTGGACGGCCACCCGATCCAATCCGGTTCTTGGTCTTAACCTCTGGTGTATGGGCGGCTTCTTTAGAAGCAGCCATAAACGAGTTCTCGAGGCGCCCCCGGCGGGGGTGCTGCTTTGTCTCCTTTAAATTACTGTGTCACCGGCTTTGGAAAGCGGCGCTCGGAGCGAGGAGATTTTTTCAAAAGGAAAAAAATGAGCAATAATCCTGATATAATACCTGAGACTCTGGCCTGCCGGCATCGCCGGGCCCCGGACAGCTATTCCGAACAATTTCTTTCACACGTCATGACCCCGCGGAATGTCGGCATTCTTCCTCATCCCGATGGTTACGGCGCGCCGGTGGACGGCTGCGGGGACTTCATGGAGATATCCCTGGTCATCAAGGATGATGTCATCACCGACATTGCGTTCATGACTGATGGATGTGCTTACACCATCGCCTGCGGAAGCGCAGTTACCGAACTGGCTAACGGGATACAGTGGCAACAGGCCGTTAAGATAACCTCCGCCGACATCAGCCGGGAGCTGGGTGGTTTATCCAACGACTATCTTCATTGTGCGGAATTGGCCGCGGCGACCTTACACCTGGCCCTTAAAGATTACCTGGAGAATAAACAGACGCCGTGGAAGAATCAGTACCGAAGACGTTGACGAGAGCGCGGCTTCGGCGATATAGTTGTGTCCCTGGAGTTCGCAGGTGGGTTGATCAATGGATAAAAGTCGCCTGGAGGATTGCCGGGAAGGATGTTGATTGGTGAGAGCGACTCCGTTGGGAAGAGCAGGACCATCCGCCATGTTTATCACCCCGGTCCAAGCTCGGGTCTCAATCATTTAGGGAGGGTAAAACCGATGTCGGAACCAGAACCAATCAAGGTTCTCTACATGGAGGACAATGACGGATTGGCGCGTCTGGTCAAGAAAAGGCTGGAAAGGGCCGGGTATCAGGTGGATATCGCCAATGACGGCAAAAAGGGGCTGGAGATGTTTGAGAAAACCTCCTATGACGCGGTGGCGGTGGATCAGAATATGCCCGGTTATGATGGCATAGAAGTCATCCGTATCCTGGCGTCTCAGGGTGAACTGCCTCCGACCGTGATGATCACGGGGACGGGCGATGAGCGGTTGGCTGTTGAAGCCATGAAATTAGGCGCGGATGACTACATGGTCAAGGATATAGAAGGAAGATACCTGGAACTGCTTCCTTCGGTTATCGAACAGGCCAGACGACGGCGGCTGTTGCTTCATCAAAAACGCCGGGCCGAGGAAGCCCTTCTTAAGAGTGAAGCTCTATATCGGGCTATAGTTGAAGATCAGACCGAGTTAATTTGCCGTTTCGACACGGATTTAATTTTGACTTTTGTCAATGAAGCCTCCTGCCGGTTTTTCGGGAAGAGTCGGGAAAACTTAATCGGACAAAGCGCTTTAATCCTGACGCATCCTGATGATCGTGATGGATTGAAGGCTAACATAGAGTCATTATCCTATGAAAAACAGACCATCAAAGACGAGTATCGGGCTGTGACGTCAGAAGGGGAGCCCCGCTGGTTTGCCCGGATAGATCGGGCCATCTTTGACGACTACGGCCATTTTGTTGAATTTCAGGCCGTGTCGAGGGATATCGAGGAACGAAAACAGGCGGAAAAGGAGAGGGAACAGGTTATTATCCAGTTGCAACGGGCCCTGGCCGAGGTGAAGACGTTGAGCGGACTGCTGCCTATTTGTTCTTCGTGTAAAAAGATTCGGGACGACACGGGCTACTGGAATCAGTTGGAAAGTTTTTTGGGCAAACATTCCGAGGTGGTATTTACTCATAGCGTCTGTCCCGAATGCGCTCAAAAGCTATACCCCAACTTCTATAAGGGCAAACGCTCCGAACAAGCCAAAACCGACTAGACTTAAGGATCGACTCCCAACACTTAAGGAGCCCGCCATGTCTGAACCAGCCCGGAAGAAAGCTACTTATGACGACCTGTATAGTGTCCCGGATCACATGATCGGGGAAATCATCAATGGTGAGCTGGTAGTTACGCCTCGTCCTACGCCTAAGCATATTACCGCGGCTACTTCCTTGGTGATCAAAATCGGTGGCCCTTTTCGTTTTGGAGATGGAGGCGGGCCGGGTGGTTGGCGTATTGTCCAAGAACCTGAGCTGCGGCTTGGAGAACATATCCTGGTCCCGGACCTGGCCGGATGGCGTAGAGAAAGATTGCCTCGGTTGCCGAAAGAAAACTGGTTTGAGGTGCCCCCCGACTGGATTTGCGAAGTCCTGTCCCCCGGCACGGCCCGAACCGACCGGGTTCGGAAGATGCCCATTTACGCTGAATTTGGAATTCCGTACCTCTGGCTGGTTGATCCAATCATCAAGACCTTGGAGGTTTATAAGCTTGAGTCTGGTAGATGGTTTTCGCTGGGTGTCTATAGCGAAGACGAAAGAGTTCGAGCCGAACCATTCCAAGAGGTTGAGCTTGATTTGTCTCTGATTTGGGATTAGTTTCCTCAGTGCTGTAAGGAGGCCCGCCATGTCTGAACCGGCCCGAAAAAAAGCCACCTATGACGACCTGTATGGCATCCCGGACCACATGACCGGTGAAATCATCAATGGTGAGCTGGTTGTTACGCCTCGTCCCACTCCTGCGCATATTACTGCGGCTACCTCTTTGGTGATCAAAATC
>JADFXY010000385.1:0-4303 GCA_015233355.1 Deltaproteobacteria bacterium
GAGACAAAACAGCAACAATGCCTTTCTTGTCTAAGTCGGCGTTGGAAGGCTTTTTTCCTTTGGGTGAGCCGAACAAGGCCATATTTTATAACCGGTGTTAGTCCCGAGGGGGTTTGATTTCTTTATCTTGGGTGGCCACGCCGCGTGACCTGGTACTGTATTTACCTTTTACCATCTTAAGATAGGATTTTTTCTTTGCAACCATTTTCTCTAATTTTTTTTCAAAGGCGCGCGTCTGACCTAAATTCGGCACTCGCCCAATCAACCAGATCAGGCCAATTATAATATAATTTCCTGCAAATGAACACCCAGTGATATAATAATTTAATTTTACGAAGTAAACCGATGGGGATACCGGGCCGCGGGCTGACACGATTAGATAAATTTGAAATATTTCCTCGCTGGGCCTGCTTCGAGCGCCCGGCAGGAATATTAAGGTTTGAACTGTCGCGGCATTAGAGAGGTGCCGGAAACACGTCTCTAACGCTTTGACCAGAATGCTCCAGGCCGGGAGAAACGCTCCTCCGGTTAGTCTTTTTTCAGCATGAAGGTTTGGGTGTTAAGGGAGATGGTCAGGTGTTCCGGATGACTCCGGTCATAGAGTTTAAGGGCCATCAGACGGATGCCGTCGGGAATGGATTCCAAGGCCAAGATGACCTGGAACAGATCATCAAGATCATGGCAGGGATAGGGGATGCCCCGTTCATTGACTGTCGTGATGTGTCGATGGGTCCGGGCCGTCATCCAGGCCGAGACCTCCAACCGCTTCAGGACATCTTGAAGTTCTTCCAAAGTAGCCCTGGTCACCCGGCCGAAGTCCAATCCATCGAGGACGATCAGGGACGGATGGAACCCGATTTGCTCCTTCAGATTGCGAATGCTCTGCTCCATCCTGGCCGGGCTAAAGGCGTCCAGGTGATAGGTCAAGATAGACCGATGGGTCTCCACCTGGGACTGCAGATAGGCCGCCTCTCCTTCCGAAAGAGACTGGGCCGTGACGATATTCTTGACTAGCTCCTGGTACCAGATCTTGACGGTCTCCGGGGTCTCACGGATAGACACGTGAACGACCTCCTGACCTTGAAAGAGATGTTCCAGTGCGACGTGGGTCAGGCAGGCGGTCTTACCCACCCCGGCTCGGGATAAGAGTACACCGAGTTCCCCCGCCTCCAGTCTTCTGCCCAGTGCGTGTTGAATCATTCCACTGAGATCAAGTTTTGCCGGTTGCTCTATACTCATCCAAGCTTCTCCTCATGGAAATGGTGTCTATAAAACCTAACCAGCCCGGTCAGGGCGGCCCCGGCCGCATTAAGATCGAGATAACGGGACGTCGTTGCACCTGGGTGCTCATTCTCAGGCTGTAGATTACTTTTTTTGAGACTTGTCACTGGCTTTATGCTCCTTAACGATTTCTTCGGCAATATTCTTTGGAACGGGATTATATCGGGCCAGTTCCATTGTGAATTCAGCCTTACCCTGGGTGCCGGACCGCAATATGGTGGAGTAGCCGAACATCTCGGCTAAGGGGACTTCCGATTCAATCGCCGAAAAGGCCCCGTCTTCAGAGATACTGATGATTTTACCCCGGCGCTGGTTGAGTGTGCCCAAAACCGTCCCCTGAAATTCAGAGGGGGACTCGACCACCACCCGCATCACCGGCTCCAACAACACCGGGGAAGCTTTAACGTAGGCCTCCCGAAAAGCGCCGATGGCCGCTTGTTGAAAGGCGTTATCTGATGAATCCACGGCATGGGAAGCCCCGTCGTTAATGGTCAACTGAACGCCATGGATGGGAAACCCGGCCATCGAGCCCTTCTTCAGACAAGCTTTAAAGCCTTTATCGCAAGAGGGAATGTATTCGGTGGGAATTGCGCCGCCGGTAATTTTATTGATGAACAGATAATCACCCTCGGAGTATGGTTCAATGAATCCCGCCACGCGGCCGTATTGACCGGCCCCACCCGTTTGCTTCTTGTGGGTGTAATTAAATTCAGCCCGGCGCTGAATGGTTTCCCGGTAGGCCACCTTGGGCATCCCGGTTTCCACTTCGGCGTTGTATTCCCGGCGCATCCGCTCCACATAAACATCGAGGTGCAACTCACCCATGCCGCAAACAATCGTCTCCCCGGTTTCATCATCCAGGTATGTTTTAAAGGTTGGGTCTTCTTTGGTAAACCTGGACAAAGCCTTACTGACGTTCATCTCGGCGTTCTTATCTTTGGGCTTTAAGGCCAGGGAGATGACCGGAGCCGGGACGAACATCGAACTCATGGTATAGCGAATATGGCCGTCGGTGAAGGTGTCCCCGGATTCGCAGTCAATCCCGAAAAGGGCGACGATATCACCGGCTGCAGCATAATCAACGTCTTCCATCTCATCCGAATGCATCCTGACCAGACGCCCGACTTTGACCTTCTTACCCGTCCGCATGTTGACGATGGTATCGCCCTTCTGAATTTTCCCCTGATAAATGCGGACGTAAGTCAATTGCCCATACCGGCTGACTTCCAGCTTAAAGGTCAGCATGACCAGATGCAAATCCGGCGAGGACTGGAGATCGACCCCTTCTTCATCCTGATCAAGATCCAAGGCCTGGGTCGTCACTTCAAGGGGGTTGGGCAGGTAGCGGGTAACTGCATCCAGTAAGATTTGGATGCCTTTGTTTTTGTAGGCCGAGCCCATAAGTACGGGGGTCAAACGCATGGACAAGGTGCCCCGTCGGATAGCCTCGTAGATCAGTTCCGGCGTGACCTGCTCGTCTAAGATGGCTTCGGTGAGTTCATCGGAAAAAAGAGACACCGCATCCAACATTTCTTCCCGCCGCAGTTTTGCCTCTTCTAAGTATTCGGCTGGAATATCGGATTCGATGATTTTATCCCCGTGCTCCCCTTCAAAGGTCACGGCCGTCATGGTGATCAGATCAACCACGCCTTGATGGTTGGCTTCCACACCCAAGGGTATTTGGAGAAGCACCGCGTTATGATTAAGTTTTTCTCGAAGTTGCCGCGTCACCCGGTAGGGATCCGCCCCGGACCGGTCACATTTGTTAATAAAGGCCAGCCGCGGCACCTGGTACCGGGTCATCTGCCGGTCAACCGTGACAGATTGGGATTGCACCCCGCCAACACCGCAAAGCACCAGGATTGCGCCGTCCAACACACACAAGGCCCGTTCTACTTCAATGGTGAAGTCCACGTGGCCGGGGGTATCGATGATATTAATGGCGTAGCCCTTCCAACTGCAATAAGTCGCCGCAGACTGGATAGTAATGCCCCGTTCCTTTTCCAGCTCCATAGAATCCATTTTAGCGCCGACGCCGTCCTTCCCCTTTACTTCGTGGATGGCATGGATGCGCTGGGTATAATAGAGGATTCTTTCGGTCAGTGTCGTCTTTCCGGAATCGATGTGGGCACTGATGCCGATATTTCTAAGTCTTGTCATATCTTTCAACATGGTTTACCTTCTGAACTCCTTTCCTCAATCAAAACAATCGGTAGCAGTCGGGATACTTTGCAATAAAAATCTCATATCTTATGATCATATCGATTCTTTTTGATTTTTCCCTGCAAACGATCAGGCCGTTTCACCTGATCATGGTTTTTGGTTAACGAACAATTGCAGCCGGTTATTTTTTCAGTCCGGCTACGGCCATTACACTTACATCCTGCTAAACCACTTTCTTAAATTTTTCATGGACCGCGCCACAAACAGGGCATTTTTCCGGGGCTTCGGCCTCATTGACATAGCCGCACACCTGGCAAACGTAGTAGTCGGTTTCGCGCTCCTCCATCATGTCGTTCAAGGCCCGTTTATACAGCTCCGCGTGGCGGCTTTCCACATCCCGCGACTGGGAAAATGCGGTCAAGGCCGGTTTGGCGTCCTCATCGGAGGCGTCTTTGATCAACTTGGGGTATTCATCCACATTAGCCCTGATCTCATTTTGAAACGCCGTTTCCAGGTTTTCCTCGGTGGTCCCGATTTTGCCGCGCATTAACATCAAGTACTTGCGGGCATGGACGGATTCGGCATCCGATACGGCCCGGAATAATCGGGCGATCTGGGTATAGCCTTCATTATCGGCCTTCAGGGCGAAGGCTTTATTTCGCTCGGCCGCCTTGGATTCGGCAGCAAAGGCATAAGCTAAATTCTTTTCCGTCTTTTCAGCCATGTATGTCTCCTCACTGCGGGTTGCGTGTTGCGTGTCAATGTAATTGACTTAAGGTGCAGGGTCATCGGATCTGATTTTAATAAATGGCCAATTCCGAATAAGCCCCAACGGGGCGATCTAGGTTAGCCCAGGGCA
>JADFXY010000386.1:0-4292 GCA_015233355.1 Deltaproteobacteria bacterium
CGGATGGTCCACCCCACTGTCATTTCGAGCGAAGCGAGAAATCTTAACGTCGCAACCTTAATTCAACAACATTGGGGCGCTGCCCTGGGTATGGGACAAGGCCCTTATAATATACAACATAACAACATATAAACCCACCTGTAATGCATTATTTTGGTGGTGACTGGACATTCGTTTCATCCTATGCGAGACCAAAAGAATATCCACAGGCACGGTACATAATTTGAGGCTGAACCGCTGAATCGCCGGCGGCTTTATGTGACTATTATATGGTATTTGTATAGTCGCCGCCCCTACCCAGGGCGTTGCCCTGGGCTAACCTAGAGCGCCCTTTCAGTGCTTATTTGGAATGAACTATTTTAAACCATTAGCGCTATCGTCCGGTCCTTAAGGCAATTTTATTGACGTGAAAGGCTGAAGAAACCCAGTCCGTAGAGGTTGGAACCGTTGAAGGAGAAAAAGAGATGAACATGCCGTCCATTGACTGGAATGAATTATGGCGTCAGGCCGGCGCCGAAAAAAGGAACTCTAGACGCGATCCCAAATTTTGGGATAAACGGGCCCCGTCTTTCTCCGGGCATGCTTCCAAGAGTGATTACACCCGGCAAGTCATGCAGATCATGCAGCCCGAACCAGACTGGAGCATCCTCGATGTCGGATGTGCGGCCGGCACTCTGGCCGTGCCCCTGGCCCCCTACGTCAACACCATCACTGCACTGGACCCCTCAACCGTCATGCTTTCCCTGCTTAAGGAACGCTGCCGGGAGGAAAATATCGCCAACATCAAAATTGTTGAAGGCCGATGGGAAGATGATTGGAACGAATTCGGCATAGGTGTGCACGATGTGGCCATAGCCTCGCGCTCGCTGATTGTCGAGGATCTCCGCCAGGCCATATTGAAGCTTGACAGCCATGCCCGCCGGCGGGTCTACCTCTCCACCCTGGTGGACGACGGTCCATACGACCGCCGCATTGTCGAAGCCGTGGGCCGAACGCACCGCCGAGGCGTGGACTATATCCTGGTGTACAATCTCCTCAGGCAAATGGGTATTTATGCCAATGTCACCTTTACCGTACATCGAGAAGATAAAACCTTCTTGGACGTGGATGACGCCATAAACTCCGTGCGCTGGATGATCCACAACATAACCCCGGCCGAAGAAGACCGGCTAAAGCGTCACCTGAACGAGCAACTTGTCCGGGAGAACGGGCATTGGAAGCTGCCGTATCAAAATGTCGTCCGGTGGGCCGTGATCTGGTGGAATAAGGACTGATGCGGCCGCTGCGGCTGCGCGCCTTGGCGGGAAAAATGTGAGGTATTTTAATCATGAGGAAGTTATCTCCGAAATGGATGGCCTTAGCCGTCTTGATCTTATTAGCCCTGATCTCTGCCGCGTGTCCGGCCGCGGCCAGGGAAATTACGGATATGGCCGGCCGCCGCGTGGTCGTGCCCGACTCCATCACTAAAGTATACGGCTCATCGCCGCCGGCCACTTACCTGCTCTATGCCCTGGATCCAAGCCTGATCGCCGGGCTTAACTTCCCGTTTTCCGCAGAAGAAAGAGTCTATTTACGCCCCGGCGTGGAGAAAATTCCGGTTATCGGCGGATGGTTCGGCCAGGGCAAGACGCCCAACCTGGAAATCCTTCTCCTGGTTAAGCCGGACATCATGATCGTCTGGATGTGGAAAGAATCCGCAGCCAACCAAAAGATAGAACAAACGGCCCAGATGATGCACCTGCCGGTAGTGTACGTCAAACTGGAGCATCTCGGTGATTATCCGGCGGCTTTTGACTTTCTGGGCCGACTTTTGGGCCGGGAAGACCGGGCCCGGCAACTGAGTGAATACGCCAGGCAGGCCCTGACCGGTTTCCAATCCATTATGGCTTCAATCCCGGAGCCGAAAAAGATATCCGTTTACTATGCGGAAGGACGGGACGGGTTAAGCAGCGAATGCGACCAGTCGAGCCATTCCGAGGTCATCAACCTGGCCGGAGGCCGGAACATCTATCGCTGCGCCCCGAAAAGCCTTTACGGGATGGAACGGATCTCCATGGAGCAGATCATTCGGGCCGATCCGGAAGCCATCGTGGCCCAGGACAAGACTTTTGTAGACAGCGTCTACCAGGAGCCGGGGTGGGCCGGGGTAAAAGCGGTTAAGGACAAAAAAGTCTATCTCATCCCCAGAGCGCCGTTCAACTGGTTCGACCGGCCTCCGTCTTTTATGCGCCTGCTCGGGGTCAAATGGCTCTTAAACTTGCTTTATCCGCAGCTCTACCCGGTGAATATGGTGGATGAAACCAAAAAATTCTATCAGCTCTTCCTGGGCGTAGGACTTGATGACGCCGCGGCCGGAAAGGTGTTGCACAGATGAATCATCGTCTGCTCTTCCCGGCCTGGTTCGGAATGTTGTTAACCACGGTGCTCATCTCCCTGACTCTGGGCCGGTATCCGGTTACCCTGCCCGAGATTTACGGTTATCTGGCCCAAACTCTGCTCAATCAAGGCAAGTTAACTGAGCAGCATCTCCAGACTCTTAGAACGATTCTCTTTGACATCAGAATGCCCCGCATCATGGCGGCCATACTGGTCGGGTCGGCTCTCTCCGTGTCCGGGGCGGCTTTTCAGTCGATGTTCATCAATCCTCTGGTTTCGCCGGGGTTGCTGGGTGTGTTAGCCGGGGCATCTTTTGGGGCGGCGCTGGGCATGGTTGTTTCCAAAAGCTGGCTGGCCGTTCAGGCCGGGGCGTTCGGTTTCGGGCTGGCGGCGGTGGCGGTGGCCTTGGGATTGGCCCGGCTTTATCAGGGGGACAGGTTATTGCTGTTGGTTATGGGGGGCATCATCAGCGGCGCCTTGTTCACGGCCTTGCTCTCCGTCATCAAATATATGGCCGATCCCTACGATCAATTGCCGGCCATTGTCTACTGGTTACTGGGCGGCCTGGCCATGGTCAACGGCCAAACCGTACTGGTTGTGTCTCTGCCCATCATCTGCGGAATTTCCTTGCTGTTGGTTCTGTCCCGTTATCTCAACGTGTTGACTATGGGGGATGAGGAGGCCAGATCCCTGGGCGTCAATGTAACCGTTCTCCGCCTGGTCTTCATCATTACCGCCACCTTGATCAGCAGCCTGACTGTGGCCTTGGCCGGCATTATCGGCTGGGTCGGACTGGTGATTCCACACATGGGCCGGATGCTGGTGGGCCCGGACAACCGGATTCTGTTACCTGTGGTCACGATTATGGGAGCTGTTTTTCTAGTGGTGGTGGACGACATTTCCAGGTTGTTGTTTCAAGTGGAGATTCCTCTGGGGATCTTGACTTCATTATTGGGCGTCCCGGTATTCGCCCTGATCTTGAAAAATGCCCGAAAGGGGTGGGGCTGATGGAATTAATCCGGGCGGAAAACATAACCTTTGCTTACTCTCGGCAGCCGGTGCTCAAAAATGTCTCCCTGACCGTGCATAAAGGAGAGGTTGTGTCTTTGCTCGGACCGAACGGGAGCGGAAAAACCACCTTATTGAAGGTGCTCCTCGGCCTGTATCGGCCCGAAAGCGGCCAGGTGTGGCTCGACGGGGTAAAGGTATCCGACCTGGCCCCCAAGGAACTGGCCGGCCGGGTGGCCTACGTGCCGCAATTTCATAAGATGGCTTTCGGTTACCGGGTACTCGATGTGGTTTTGATGGGACGCCTGCCCCACAAATCATTTTTCTCCCGTTATTCCAAGGTGGATATGGATATTGCGCTTCAGTCCTTGGAGCGGCTGTCCATCAGCCATCTGAAGGATCGCATCTACACTGAAATCAGCGGCGGGGAACGCCAACTAACGCTGATCGGCCGGGCCCTGGCCCAGGAGGCGAAGACCCTGATTATGGACGAACCGGCCAATGGTCTCGACTACGGGAATCAGATCGGGCTGCTCGAACGGATAGCCGCCCTGGCCCAGGAAGGTTTCACCTTCATTAAGTCTACGCATTTCCCGGAACATGCTCTCTGGATTGCCGACCGGGTGATCATGTTGCAGCACGGGGTGGTCGTCGCCGACGGGACGCCAAGCGAAGTGATGTCGGATGAGGCCGTGAGCGGCCTGTACCATGCGGAAATCAATATCGTCGGGGTTAATGGGGGATTCCAGACCTGCATCCCCCGGGCGATCATGAAGGCCAAAATTTAATCCACAGATTACACAGATTAGCGCAGATTAGGGCCAAAATAGGTCTTTGGGTCTTTTCCATCTGCGTTAATCGGCGCAATCTGCGGATACATTTCTGCCGCCCAATTAAAAAGTCGTCGA
>JADFXY010000387.1:0-4291 GCA_015233355.1 Deltaproteobacteria bacterium
GAAAACATTGGTTGGGCTGGTAGTTATGCAATTCTGACCGAATCAGGAATCTCAACCACGGGAGCCACTCTGATTACGGGAGATATTGGAGTTAGCCCAATTGCCGCGACCGCCATAACCGGATTTGGATTAACGCTTGATGCTTCGAATCAATTTGCGACATCACCACAGGTGGTCGGCAAGGTATACGCAGCCGACTATGCGCCTCCAACTCCTGCTAACCTAACTACGGCAATTAGCGACATGGAAGCTGCATACACTGACGCTGCGGGACGACCATTGCCGGATGGTACCGATTTGGGTGCTGGAGAAATAGGAGGAATGACTCTTGCTCCCGGCCTTTATAAATGGAATTCCGGTGTTTCCATAAGCACGGATGTTACTTTAAATGGTGGTCCTAATAGTGTCTGGATTTTTCAGATAGCTGGAAATCTCACCGTGGTCAATGCCTCGAAGGTCATCTTAAATGGCGGCGCACAGGCTCAAAACGTCTTCTGGCAGGTTGCGGGAAGTGTTGTAGCAATTGGAGCGACCACACATGTGGAAGGAATTATACTAGCAAAAAATGCGATAACTATGAATAACGGTGCATCATTGAATGGTAGAGCGTTATCTCAGAAGGCGGTAACATTGAATGCCAATTTAATTAACGTCCCCGTGACGCCGACGCCGACACCGACAAATACCCCGACATCGACACCGACAATTACCCCGACACCGACAATTACCTCGACACCCACAAATACCCCGACGTCGACACCGACAGTTACCTCGACACCCACAAATACCCCGACGTCGACACCGACAGTTACCTCGACACCCACAAATACCCCGACGTCGACACCGACAATTACCCCGACACCCACAAATACCCCGACGTCGACACCGACAGTTACCTCGACAACCACAAATACCATGACGACAACACCGACGACTGCCTCGACGCCCACAAATACCCCGACGTCGACACCGACAATTACCCCGACACCGGCAATTACCCCGACGTCGACACCGACAATTACCCCGACACCCACAAATACCCCGACGCCGACTCCGACGCCGGTTAATTATACTTTGACGGTGATTAATTCTCCCGCTAATGCCGGAACCGTATACGGAAGCGGCATTAGTTGCCCCGGCACATGCTCCCAACAATATGCGGCAGGTACTCCAGTATGGTTATCCGCAACCGGAGCGGCCGGATATGTCTTCAAATCCTGGACGTTGCCGACAGGAACCTCTACGGCCAACCCCCTGGTCCTGACAGTCAACTCTAATCAAACCGTAACTGCTGTGTTCATTCTCAATCCGTCTATTCCCACCTTAAACGAGTGGGGCATGATCATCTTCGTCTTATTGGCCGTCACTGCGGGCTATTATCTCCGCCGCCGCCAACGAGGGGAAGCATAACGGCTCGAATATGAAGGCTGATTAACGATTGCAGAATCACCCGGCCCTATGGTACACTGAAACCATGGGGCCTTTTATTTGGCTGAGACGGAGAAAGGGGGAGGCCGCGGGTATTTTCATTGTTGGTCGGCAGGTCATCTTGACTTGGGAAGCAGGAACGGCATACTACCAATAAAATATTATCCCAGGAAAAATCAATGGTTAAATCTGGTAATCGTGGTTCTGACGAGGCATTTTATCAACTGGTCAAGGCTGCCGGCCAGGCCATTTTGAAGCTGGTGGGAGTGGCGACGGTGGATGGATATCACTTTCACGCCGACACTCTGAAGGCCAAAAGGGTCTCTCCCGATATGGTGGCGATTCCTTTGACCGGCCTTGGTGATACCGTGATCATGGAGTTTCAAGGGTATCATGATCCTCTCATCCGGTACCGGTTGGCGGCTACGGTCGCTCTTTTTTGCAGTCAGGAGAAGAAGGTGCCGGCCATTCTTCCGGCTATCATCTTTACCGAGCATTCTTTTGCCGGCTCCGCCTTACCTCTCGACATTTCCGACAGTACGGGTCAATATCAGTTGCGGGGAAAGTTCAAAGAGATCGTCTTGGAAAATTATACCGAAGAACAACTGCTGACTCTTGATCCCCGGCTGGTGGCGTTGGTTCCTTATACGCTCCCAAAGAATATGCCCAAAAATGAATTAAGCTGGAAGGTGCTCGGTTGGGGCAACCTGATCCGGGAGCTTTATCCTCAGAAGCAATCTCTCACCCAGATTGACCTCCTGGCCTTAATTTTGCTCAATAGATTTCGTCACCTGTCTATAGAGGAGGTTACAGCCATGTTAAATCTTGACATAACTGATACTGTTGCGGGGCAACAACTGATTAACTTGGGCGACCAGCGTGGGTCGTTACGAATCGCCCGCGAAGACATCATCGAAATTTTGGAAGCCCGTTTTGGGCAGGTACCCCGGGAAGTCATTGATGCCACCAACGAGTTAGATGACTTACCCGGGTTGAAGGCCCTGCTCAAAGCCAGCGCCCTGGTCAATAACCTGGACGAATTCATCCAAACCCTTAGAAGATCCAAGAATTAACCGGGTCCAGCCGCGGCCGAGGTGCGCGGGGGCCGGCCATCTATAATCATGCTCCCGTAATGCCGTTGAGTTAGGCGACTGAGCATATCGGGGGGCTTGCCTCAGTATGACGCGGCATTGAACTTCTCGGACCGGCGAGATTGGCCAGGATATCGCCGAGCGCCACAAGCAGCCACATATAACCCATAAAACTGGGAAAGGTATAATGGGTACCGAAAAATGAGGTGACCAGGCCTGAGACCAGGCCCAGCATCGTGGCCGCGGCCAGGGACCTGGCCGGGACTGAGTCGGTGTTCTTAAATATCCGGTAAGCGTTGTGCAGAGTCAGCCCCATCACTGCCAGGTAGAGGGCCGGAAGTAAAACGCCGCCTTCAAAAAACAGACTGAGGTAGGTATTATGCGAGGTGTGTTTGAGCACCAGCGGAGTATTCATCTCCGGGATCCGGTCTTCGCCCAGCAGCAAGGACTTGTATTGATCCGCCCCAAAACCGTGGCCCCAGGGACGGTGGAGACATTGTTTTAAGTAGGGTTTCCAGACGATGAGCCGTCCCCCGCCTTGAAATTCCAGGTTTGGTTTGGCCTGAAACAAGTTTAGCCCGGAGGGAAGCAAATAACCGCCGCCGGCTATCAAGAGTATCAAGATCAGCCAGAGGTGTTTTTTCCTCAAACCCTTCTGTGAAGTGGACAGCCGTAACCAGCCCAAAGTCAGGATGGCGGCCAGGATGGACAGGACGGCCGCCCGGGCGCTCATGACCACACAGATGAACAACCCAAAGGTGATCAGAGGCATCAGACACCGCGGCCTAAGTCCGTTGTATGCAACAAAGCCCAGGCCGAATGAGGTGATCAGAGCAGCGATGGCCGCGATGGTGTTTACGTTCCCGACCGACTCCAGGAGAATCCGCTTGAACAATGTATCCGGGATGCCGATGACCTGATAAACATCCGCCAGGCTTTTGACCGTCCCCGCTGTCCACCCGGAATAGATGACCGAAGGGATATACACAAGATAAAAGACCAGCGCAGACGCCATGGCTGCCACCACCCAGCGCAGATCGACCACAGACCGGATGATCAATACCGGCAGGTAGTACAGAGCCGCCCCGGTCAGGAAGACTAACCAGAGTTTGATGATCATGGCCACCAGGCCGGGGTCTTTCGTCGTTGACCAGAGATGATGAACCGAGTAGATAAGATAACCACAGGTCAGCAACACAAAAATCGAAACGCACCAACCAACCGGGGTCAGGACCGGCTTAACCAGAACTGCCAACCAGCCGTCCCCCGCGTTGTTCCGGCCGACCACCAACCAGGAGTGGAGAACTATCCCCAAACCGGTTACGGCGACCATCAAATTGCCGTTGGCCACCAGGGGTAAAGGGATCAACTTTGGGATAGGAAAAAGGCAGATGGTCAGCGCCAACAGGAGCAACGGAAAGTAGTGCTTTTGGGGCTCTGTCGCCATAAGAACCATGCCCGAACTTTGGGAAAAGTCCTATCTATCCGCGGTGCTATGGACCGGGGTAGAAAAGATGACATGTCGGGATTAATGATTAGCCGATAAAGGCGGTATGCCGTAATTATCGTACAGCCAAAAACCGTTCCCGGACTCAGGTTGGGCTATTCCCCCAACTTAGCCTTGACCGAGGCCACCTTGGCCTGGGCCGAAGATTTTTTGTCCCGCCGGTCGTCGATATTTATGTTCGTCATGACCCGATGCGCCCCTTCGGAGAAAGGGACTTCGTGAATCTTCTGAACCACCGCCAGGATATCGGCCAACTCGCCTTCGA
>JADFXY010000388.1:0-4269 GCA_015233355.1 Deltaproteobacteria bacterium
CTCTGAATGGAATGTCCGGCTACGGCTGAAGTACGGGATTGCCGGCGGTTTTATGTGACTATTACATGGTTTTTATATAGTCGCCACCCCTACCCAGGGCGTTGCCCTGGGCTAACCTAGAGCGCCCCTTCGGGGCTTAACCGGAGTTGGCTATTTTAAAAAAGTTCGCACGATTGTCCGTCGCTTAAGTCAAGTAGACAGACCCACCGAATCAGTTCCCCTTGATTTGTTCCAGGATCTGCCGGAAGTCTTCCATGGTCGCGACCGTAACAGCCTTTTTCCGTAGCGCCTTTAGCACGGCCGGATCGTCTATCTGATTGACCAGGTCGGCCAGCGGAGAAAGAACGGGCCCAAAACGAGACTCCAGAATATCCAGGACCGACTCCCGGGCATCAGTCAACAGGCCCTGCTGGAGGCCTTCCTGCCGGCCTTTTTGGATTACTTTTTGAACCCAGGACTGCGTTAAACCAGGCATGGCGTCCTCCTTAATATCGCCGTAAGCATCAATCACGGCTTGGTGTAAATCTTGCTCGGTGATTTTGTCCGGATTTGATTCCAGATAGTGCATCACTTTTTCGAAGTAATCGGCATATTCCGGCCACTCTAGCCGGCCCAGCAGTTCAAAAATCAATCGCAGCCGCTCTTTCAGCTCCGGGTCAAAGATTAACTTCAGCAGCAACAAAGCCGCCCGGAGTGGGATGGCGCCCTTGATATCCTCGGCTCGATACCGCATCAGATTATAAAAAAGAAAGTGAAAATCAGGCAAAAACGATTGCAGCGCCGGGTGGTGCTCAACCAGTTTGCCGAGTTTCTTAGCTTCCTTCCAGGTAGCAGCACCATGGTACAGCACCAGGGGGATGATCGGCGGCAGGTTATTAACGCCTTGCTCAATGAGCTGCCCCCAAATCTTGACCATGTAGCGCAACAGGTAGAAGGCGATCAACGGTTCCGGGTAGCTTTTGTGCTCAAAAAGAATGTAAACAACGGCCGGCCCGCCATACGTGGTGTCCACCCGGTAGACCAGATCGGACAGGCGCTCCTGGAGTTCCGGATCAACGTAGGTATCCTTGCCCAGCTCCAAGGTATCCAGCTTCAGCAGCCCGGCCACCTCTTCCGGCAAGTAGTTGCTCAGAAAATCCCCGGCCTCCGCCTTAACGGAAAAGATGCTTTTAAAGAAGCGGTCGTGACTACTCGTCAGCTCAGACAATCGGTTCCTCCGGAATGGTCTTGGTTTCGCTTCGGGTCTTGGGTTTCAGGTTAATGATCCGATGTCAAGTGGTGGACGGTTGACGAAGCATGAACCAGATGGGCGGTCCGCCATCGGGGAGTCGGCCCTGGGTGGTCACCTGAAACCCGAATCGTTCGTACAGGGGCAGGTTTTTGGATTTGGTGTTCTCCAAGTAGGCCGGAATTCCCTCCCGGTCACACCGGGTTAAGACTTCTTGTAAAAGCGCCGACCCGATCCCGCGGCCGGCTTGATTCGGCCTGATACCGATGGCGTTCAGATAGAAATGGGGTTCGGCGGGATGGTGAGCGGTGAAGTACCGGCCCAGCGCCTGGAGCCGCCGGTAGCCCTGATATCCGACTTTCGAGAAAAAGAGCCAAAGAGTATCTAAGGTGCCCCGCAACGGGTAGGATTTGAAGGTCACCCCGGGCGGAAGCCACAGGGCCGCGCCGGACCCGTCAGCCGTGACATAGACTTGATGGTATTTCAAGAAAAAACGCCTGACCATGGAATAGTATAGACGTGTCGTGAATTCAGGCCAATTCGGACTTAAGTAGGTCATCACCGGATCACCCCGGAAGGCCTCCCCCAAAATTTGAGCGACTAATTCCGCATCGGCCATGGTAGCTTTCCGGACCAGGGGCCGGGGTCTGGATTCTATTGATTCGGTCATTGGTTTTCTCCTGATGAAGGCGGCCGAGACGGCCGGGCGTTCGGATGCAAATGGGCTGATGACTTATCGTATCAAAATCAACCTCGTTTGTCAGGAAAAATCTTGCAATTCTGATTTTGAATTCCAACGGCCGCGTTTGCCGGAGCAACGATTTCCATAATCGTCCGGGCGGGTGGCCTGGACAACGAGTTTTCCGCTCTTGACCGCCATCCGGTTCATCAGCTCCGACGAGTGCGGACATGAGTTCTGCCTAAACTTCAACCGGAGCCGGCACCGTCATGACCTGTAGTTTGCCTGGTAAGAGCCAACCCCTGGATGAGGAGGTTGGCCTTTTTTTTTGGGACGAGGTTTTGAGATTTTGTTTTATTTTTTCGGTGGTTGTGCTATGATTTGAGAGTAAGAATCAGAAGATGTTTATCTGGAAGCCGCCAAACATTAAATTAACCTTTCCCTGGACAGGCCATGGCATTATTTTCGCAACGCAAAGGGATCAGGCCCCTGCACAAAGCTATTCAGCGCGAAGCCATCGACGACGAACTTCGGAATCGCTTATGGAATGAACTAACGATCTTCATCTGGAATAGGTGGGCACCGATGGACAAAATATTGCTCCACCAACCTGAGGGGGGCGGCGTGTCGAACATCTTGTTCAACGAATTTGGCTTGATTACTTCAAGGAACCCATCGACACATGCCCTGATTTCAAATCGGGGCATCCGAAGTCGGCCTACCAAATACTTCGCGAGTACTTCTTGGAGGAGCAATGGTGGAAGGTTTATGACTTTGTCGAGTTCGTACTGAAAAACTCAGGCGATGATTGGTCGCGTTACCTTCGGCAAGCTATAAATGAGGCTCTTGAATCAGAAAACGCCGCCTACCGTGTCGTGGAAAACGAAATTGTCGAAATCACCGACCAGAACGAAATAGCGGCAATTGAAAGCGCGATTGAAGAAGGTCCTACATCTTCTTCCACTCATTTCCAAAGCGCGTTGAAACTCCTCTCAGATAGACGGCAACCGGACTATCGGAATTCGACACGCGCTCACGGAGGAATCCGAGTCCCCTGCATATTCCGATGCCAAATTCATGCTTGTCGTCTGCGCCGGGTTTGCGAATTACCTTATGACCAAGGCGGCTGAAAGCGGCCTCAAGGTCAAACAAGGCTGACCCTTAGGTCCACCGGACAGCCCGCCTCATCCCCGACCCCGGTTTGGTAATCAACCAGAAAAGTCCCTTATGTAAGCCGGGGAATCAGTCACGCCAACTTTAGAAGAGGTTCCGCCAATGGAAACGGCCAGAGAAGAATTTGTTGTACCAGTTGATTTTCCTGCGGACATAGGAAAAAGATTGGATCGGCAATATATTAAAGAGGCGGTTGCCGCCATTTCATATTACAACGGTATGTTATCAGAAAACGAAGCTTGTGAAATAATCGGAGTCACTAGGCGACAATTCGAGGAACAAATTTTGCCGAAGTTCAACCTATCCCTTATGGGGGGTACTCAGGAAGACATCGATTTTGAAACAGAAGGATTATGAACGAAAATTCTGCTCGTATTGTTGTGAGTGATACCGGCGCCTTGATTTCCCTCGAGAAGATCACGGGCGGATATGATTTTATCCGTAAATTGTATGATGTTATTTTAGTGCCGCCCGCCGTCATGGAAGAGCTGGCTGAAAATTACGACAGCCCTGGACATTACTTGCGTTATTACCGAATCTCAGACTTGATAACGGTTAAATCTACCGAACTAATTACTATTGAAAAGAAATTAGATAAAGGCGAGATAGAATCCATTTCTTTGGCTTTTAATCTAAAATTGCCCTTACTGATTGAAGAAGCCGCGGGGCGGGGCGTAGCTCATTTTTTAGGTCTCTCCTTCTCCGGAATAGCCAGGCAAGTAGTTAATGCTTATAAGAAACGTACGATTTCTGCTGACGACGCTTGTGATAAATTAAATGAACTAATGCATACCAACAGGATCAACCCAAAAGTCTTTGATGCTCTTCGGTCCAAAATTTGGTAAAATTAGCTCATATTTTCCCATAACCCCCCTCCACCCATGATCTTCGCCTGCTGCCTGGACCAGGCGGCATCCTGGTACCCAACCTGCTGCCCGACCACCTGGCCGACCTGGTACCCAACCCGCTGCACACCCAGCCATCGAGCCATCAGACTATCTATCTGGCCAACCTGCTGCCAGACCTGCTGCCCATCCACCTGGCCGACCGAGACCGCCATCGGTCGCAGTGGTGGCCGCCTGGACCACAAATATACATTTTGTTTTTTAGCCTAAGTTCGACGAGTATGCTAAGCGATTATCATCAAGGGTCATGATTCAATCCGCAGATTGCTCAGATTTGCGCAGAT
>JADFXY010000389.1:0-4262 GCA_015233355.1 Deltaproteobacteria bacterium
ATAGTCACTCTGAGATTACCGCTAGTGCCGACACTGATGGGAAAGAGGAAATACTTTTTGGCCATTTGATAATCGACTAGGTTGATGGCCTTCTGATCGATTTTTTCCCGTTCCAGGTAAATGGGTGAGAATCCATATTGCCGGCTCAGAATTTTGGGGATAGTGTCTTCTTCGATATAGCCCAGCCGAAACAAAATGGCGCTGATTCGGCCACCTTGTTTTTTTTGAACCTCCAGCGCCTCATCCAGTTGATGGGCCGTAATCTGGCCTTCTTTCTTGAGGATCTCACCGATCTTCTTTTCCGAATCTTCACCCGACTGGTCTCGAATGGTCGAGACAAAGGCCGACTTGCGGCGGTCCGGTGCGGCGGGATGTTGCGGTACTGGTGCGGGCATTGGTTTACCTTCTTTTACCTTGGTGGAAAAAGGGATAGTTAATTTAGCCTATAAACTTATACAAATCTTTGGGATGTGTCAAGGGAAAATCGTTTCTTTCCAGGCTCCTGGTAGAGTAATATATAAATATTTTTCAATTAGTTAACTCCTTATCAAGATATCCGCACCTTCCCTTAGGCCGCCCGGCATGATTTCCGGCCGGTCGGCGTCGGAATTGGACGGGGGCCCGGAGCCATGTCCGGTCAAACCGGCGGGAACAATGTCACCATCTCCTTGTTACCGTCTTTTTGCCCCGGCTGATGGTCACCGGTTAGCGGGAGGGTTTCTTTGGTAACGGACTTTTATACTTTTTTTCAGGATGATAGAAAGAAGATAATTTCATTTTTGACATAATCTACTTGACAAACAAATAAGCGGTGATTAATAAATAGCTTGTAACATAAAGCACGGCTTAAAAACGCACCGGCAGCGATTCAAGTATGACTCTCTCTTCTCGGATTTCACATTGCTACCTCCTCCTTTGGTAAGTCTTGATAAGCCTTGGTAAGCTTATTGATAAGCCGGTTAAACGTTAACGCCTTTGGGACTATGGTTATATCTACCTAGCCCTTATTTTCGGATTAATTATCATTACTCTTTATCTTGTTAAAAAGCATAACGCAGAGAATACAGAGTCAAGGGGAAACCGCTGAGATTCTCTTAGAGTATTCTATACAGCCCTTAAGAATCTCCGCGTCCTTTCTTTTCTCTACATCCTCTGCGTTATGCTTTTCAAGTTGAACGGCAGTCCATCTTTCCAAAAGGAGATCACTTCATGTCAAATTCTAAGTACATGTTTTCCTCAGAATCAGTAACAGAAGGTCATCCCGATAAGGTGGCCGACCAAATATCCGACGCCATTTTGGATGCCATGCTGACCGATGATCCCGACGCCAGGGTGGCTTGCGAAACCTTGGTCACCACCGGTATGGCCATTGTTGCCGGAGAAATCACCACCACCACCTGGGTTGACATCCCGGCCGTGGTGCGGAGCACTATCCAGGAAATCGGCTATAGCAACTCCGCCATGGGCTTCGATTGGGAAACTTGCGCCGTCATGACCAGCATCGACAAACAGTCCCCCGATATTGCCATGGGAGTCCAAAAAGGCGAAGACATGGGCGCCGGCGACCAGGGCTTGATGTTTGGCTTTGCCTGCGATGAAACACCCGTACTCATGCCCATGCCCATTTACTACGCCCACTTGCTGGCCCAGCGGCTGGCCAGGGTGCGGAAAAACGGTTCTTTGAGTTTCCTTCGCCCCGACGGTAAGTCCCAGGTAACCATTGAATACCATGGCGACAAACCTGTCCGGGTAGACACCGTGGTTATTGCCGCCCAGCATTCCCCAGACGTCAGCCTGAGCAAGCTCCGGGAAGCCGTGATCGAAGAAGTCATCAAAAAGGTCATTCCCGAGCACATGATTGATGGCGACACCAAGATCCACATCAACGCCACCGGTCGGTTCGTCATCGGCGGTCCCACGGGCGATTGTGGTTTGACCGGCCGTAAAATCATCGTTGATACTTACGGCGGCCAGGGCAGCCACGGCGGCGGTTGTTTCTCCGGTAAAGACCCCAGTAAGGTCGACCGCAGTTCGTCATACATGGCCCGTTATATCGCCAAAAACATCGTTGCCTCCACCCTGGCCACCAAGTGCGAGGTTCAACTGGCTTATTCCATCGGTGTGGCTGAACCGGTATCGGTGATGGTTGACACCTTCGGCACCAACAAAATAGACAACGACAAGATCAGCAGTCTGGTCCGGGAAATATTCCCGCTGAAACCATATAAGATCATCAAACATCTTGACCTGTTGCGCCCCATATACAAGAAAACCGCCGCCTATGGTCATTTCGGCCGTGAGCTTCCGGAATTTTCCTGGGAAAAGACCGACCTGGCCGAGACTCTAAAAAATGCCGCGGGACTCTGTAGCTGCCGCTAACCCATTCCACTTTTCCGGGGCAGGCCGTTATGGCCCGCCTCGGCTTTTTAATTCTCTGGCAAGGAGATAAAATGAATTACGATGTCAAAGATATTTCCCTGGCCGATCACGGCCGCCTCCGGGTGGAGTGGGCCAATCAGGCCATGCCTGTGCTAAACTTAATCAAAGATCGTTTTGCTAAGGAAAAGCCGCTCAAGGGAGTAAGAATCGCCGCCTGTTTACACGTCACCACCGAGACCGCCTGCTTAGCCGAGACTCTCCAGGCCGGCGGCGCCGAAGTCTTCGTCTGCGCGTCCAACCCCCTCAGCACCCAGGATGACGTGGCGGCCACTTTGGTCAAGCATTCTCAGATCCCCGTCTTTGCCATCAAGGGTGAAGACAGCGCCACCTATTATAAACATATCCACGCCGTGCTCGACGCCAAGCCCAATATCACCATGGACGACGGAGCAGACCTGGTCTCGACCATCCATTCGGAACGCCGGGAGGTTCTGGACAGTGTCAAGGCCGGCACCGAAGAAACCACCACCGGCGTCATCAGACTAAAAAGCATGGCCGCCAACAAGGTCCTGGCCTACCCCATCGTGGCCGTCAATGATGCCGATACCAAACATTTCTTTGACAACCGCTATGGAACCGGCCAAAGCACCGTGGACGGCATTATTCGCGCCACTAATCGGCTCATCGCCGGGAGCGTTTTCGTGGTTTGTGGTTATGGCTGGTGTGGCCGCGGTGTCGCTCTGAGGGCCCACGGCATGGGCGCCAACGTCGTCATCACCGAGGTAAATCCTCTCCGGGCCATAGAGGCCGTTATGGATGGTTACCGGGTTATGCCTATTGCCGACGCGGCCAAGATCGGTGATTTTTTCTGCACCCTGACCGGTGACATCAATGTTATCCGGAAAGAGCATTTCTCCATGATGCACGACGGGGCGATTGTCTCTAACTCCGGTCACTTCAATGTGGAGTTGGATCTGGTTGGATTGAAAGAACTGTCCACCGCGGTGCGGACGATACGGACCTTCGTGGAGGAATATACCATGAAGGATGGCCGCCGGATCAACGTCCTGGGTGAGGGCCGGTTGATCAACCTGGCCGCGGCAGAAGGACACCCCTCCAGCGTCATGGACATGAGTTTCGCCAATCAGGCCTTATCCGCGGAATATATAGTCAAAGGCGACCACGTCCTGGAAAACGCCGTCTATCCCGTGCCCAAGGCCATTGACGAGGAAATCGCCCGGCTAAAGTTGGCCAGTATGGGTATTTTGATTGACACCCTGACCGAAGAACAGGTCAAATATCTGTCATCCTGGGAGATGGGTACTTAATAGCCCATTTTTGAAGATGTCCCAACCAGACCCTGGTCGCCGTCAGCGGACCGGGGTTTTCGCGTTTTCTGAGCCTTTTTCCGTACTCCGAGGGACATCCCGGCCTGGCTGCTCACGGGCCTGAGGAAACAAAAAAACTATCGCTTTCCTGCCGCAATCTGATATAATCATTTGGCCAAAAAATCGTCTGCAACTTAACTTCAATTCTGCACACCGCCGGTTCCTGGTTCCTTAAAAAAGGTGGCCGAAGAGGGACTCGGCTCTTTAACTCTCTATGACGAATTCCGACATCCAAAGGCTAATCGCTTAGGATAATCGCCTAACTCAGGTTAATGTAGAGGCTAATACCATCCTGATTACATCCCAGAGCTTAATAATTTGTTTTTTAAAGGATATAACCGACCGTAAGCGGATGGAGGAGGCGCTGCGGAATAGTGATGAGCGCTACCAGACACTTATTCAAACATCCATTGACGGTTTCTGGGCTGTGGACATGGACGGACGCATCCTGGAAATCAATGACGCCTACTGCGCCATGATCGGCTACTCCAGGGA
>JADFXY010000038.1:0-19138 GCA_015233355.1 Deltaproteobacteria bacterium
GCCCCAATACCCGGGGTCTCTGAGTGAGAGGTGATCCCAATACCGGTCAGCTTCCCGGATTCAACGTCGATCCCGACCATGACGCCCACATCTCCATGATACCCTTTACCGTAGGTTTCCATGGCCAGGGCAAAAGTCTTGCCCTCTTTCTTAGCCGGAAAGACGAGCAGAAATTGGGGCCGGCCATACTTATCCTTACCAATCTCCAGTTCTTTTCGGTCCTTGATGGGATCATTATCATACCCGGTCAAAACTCTCTTGACGGCCGGTTCTTTGACGAACTTAATCTGCTGGTAATCGATCTGCGCTTTGGTCACCTTATGGACCAGGGCCAAGGAAAACCCAGCCACTGCGCAGATAATGGACAGAACTACAACAAGTCGTAATATTTCACGCACCGGTATTTACCCCCCATGATCTAGGACGGATACGGTCAAACAGCGGGGTGCCGATGTTCATAATCAAGATAGCCTGGATGACCCCATCTGTATCCGATCCCCAGATGCGAATTATAACGGTTAAGACACCGATCAGCAATCCGTAAACCAACATCCCGCCAGGGGTAACCGGGCTGCTGACCGGTTCCGGTGCCAGAAAAAAGGCGCCCAGCAAGAGAGTCCCGGTCATGAGATGAAAAGAACCAGGGAAGTAAGTATCCGGATTGATCGTATTGAAAATCCAAGCAAAAGCGAATGAACCAAGCAAAACGCCAACCGGAATGTGCCACCTGATAACGCCGCGATAAAGAAGAATCAAGCCTCCAATGATTGCGGACAAGGCGGAGATCGTCCCGATTTGACCGGGAACGTTTCCAACCATCAGCCGCCACATGTCGTAAGACCCGATTTCACTGGGATCGCCTTTTACCGCCATTAACGGAGGTAACGCCTGTGACATATCGCCACCGGAGAACAACGGCGCCGGCTCAATAAAGCCGTTCATTAAATCCGGCCAGGCCAATCGGATAATCATCCACCCGATCAAGGCAGGATTAAGGGGATAATTACCATATCCGCCAAAAACACTCTTGCCCACAATGATGGATAAGCTCGATCCAACCACCATCGCCCACCAGGGCATAGTCGGCGGCATCAACAATCCCAGCAGCAGCCCATTCAAAATAGCGCTAAAATCTCCGAGAGTCGAGGGACGATGGCTTATCTTGTTCACGAAAGCCTCGGCAGCCATCGAGGAAGCGACGGAGAGACCCAGGATCATTAAAACGTTATATCCAAAATAATAGACCCCCATCAGGACAGAGGGAAGCAGCGCAACAATAAAGATAAGCATCATCGCGCTAATAGAATTATGACTCTCGATGTGGGGCGAGAATGAAACAACTAATCTGTTATCCAGCTTTTTATCGATCATCAACCCATCCTTCTAACCATGACTTGCGATTTACCGTAACGGAACTGGTGGACCATCGGCCGCTTCGCCGGGCAGACATAGTGGCAACAGCCGCATTCAATACAGTTCATCAGGTTTAGAGCCGCAGCGTCTTGAAACTGGTCATTTTCACAGTATTTCGACAATTGACTGGGCACCAGCCTGACGGGACAAACCTTGACACACAGGCCACAATTAATGCATGGATGATTAGTCGAACGGACCACCTCCTCCATCGTCTGGACATATATTGCTTCTGTGTCTTTAGAAATTGGGACATTCAAGTCGAACTGGGCCATACCCATCATCGGCCCGCCGAAAACGACTTTACCCGGCCGACCGGCCAGGCCACCGCAGGCATCCAGCACATTTTTTAGGGGTGTGCCCATCCTAACCCGCACCAGTTTTTGATCATGGACGCCTTTACCAAAGACTGAAACGACCTTTTCTACCTGTGGTTTAAGGTGCTTAGCTGCGCGGCCGATGTCAATGATCGAGTCGACCTTAAGTACAGAAACACCATAATCCCGAGGCTCACCATAGGGCATGGGGATTTCAAGATCCAACAGTTCTTTTAAGAGAACCCGGTGAACCCCCGAGGGAAACCTGGTTCCATCCACAGACCGGACCGCCACTTCTAATTGTCCGGTAAGATCTCTCACCTGATTGCTGACTGAGTGTTGCACGTCAACAGCCATAATAAATCTGGTGGCTTCGGTGACAATCTTGACAGTTTTGATTCCCGCTTCCAGGTCATCGAAAAAATCGTTCATCAGCCGATGAGCAGAACCGTAATAAGGCTCCGTGTCCACGCAGTTGATGACCAAAGTATCGAGTGGCTTGAAAATGGGTAACCCGGTGGCGAAGTGGTAGCCCCGGGGTTTTTGGGATAGAGTGAGGTCGGTTATCACCGGAGCAGATTCCGATCCGGAGGACATAATGGCCGCATCTTTAATGCGGTCGATCAAAACCGATGGCGCTTTTTCGAGATATTCGGCATCGGTTTTTATATAGTCCGCCCAGGTATCCTTACCGTCAGAACTGATGATGACGGCAGGAGATTTTTGCCCCGAGGAGGTGTATACCTGCGCAATGTCAGTTACCTCCCCAGAGACGCTGGCATGAACGGAAGCCCCGGTCTCGTCTTGCGGCCGACCTACTACGTCCCCGATTTTTACCTGGGTTCCCTTTTCCACGCAGGGGATACATGGTAATCCTGCGTGCTGCAGCATCGGCAGTATGACCTTGCTTGGGGAAGGAATGGGGACGACTTCAGTTGGGACATTAGGGTACTTCGGTTTGGGGAACCGAATCCCTTTGCATAAGGATGACAACTTCATAGGTTAACACCATGTGCATGTAATGGTTACATAAAATTGCAGATCTCGCACTCTTGCCTATTAATCGCCGCTTGTCCAACATCTTTTACTGATTGTTTCTCTGGGCCGGCATGTCGGGTAAAGACCTTCATCACCGGTTTGGTCCTTTTTTCGGTTCTTTCCCGTCTCCCACATCCGGCTTTCACTTCCTTATTCATTTGATCTGATGCGGAAAACATCGTTTATTTTTCTCTGTCTCTCGGCAATCATCTTGTTGGTTCAAGGCCAGGATACGCTTAGAGGCCGACGTCACGGAGATGATGTGTTTGGGACAAATACGTTCACAGGTCCCGCATCCGGTACATTTCTTTTCATCGACCACCGGCAGACCGTCCGGGCCGATGGCAATAGCTTCAAAGGGGCAGGCTCGAACACATGATCCCAGGCCCAGACAACCAATTTCACACACCTTGGCCCCGCCCGATAAGAGCATAGCCGCCCGGCAATCCTGAATTCCGGAGTAGATGAACTTGGTTTCGGCGTCTTCCTCGCCATAACGGCATTTTGGTTTGGCAAATTCCGGTTCCTTGAATCCCGGTTCAACACCCATGATAGCGGCGACGGCCAGACCGACCTCAGGTCCCCCGCCGACGCACACATTCACCGGGGCCAGACCCTTGGCGATGGCCGCTGCGGCTCCCGAACACCCGGCAAAGCCGCACCCGCCGCAGTTGGCACCCGGCAAGGCTTCTTCGATCGCTTGAACTAAAGGGTCCTGCTTTACGGCAAAAAACTTCGCCGCCAGCCCCAATCCCACGGCGCTGAACAGTCCAAGGCTGCCGAGAGATATCGCTTCGGCCAGCATAGATATTCCTCCCTTGATGTTTATTGTCCCCGGCCCGGCCTTATGGGACGAGTCCAGGGAAAATCTTGAGGGGGTTGGTCCGCCCTAAGGCTTGACCACGATCCCCCATGTAAACGAAGACAGGGCACCGACGCTATTAGACCAGGCCGGCAAATCCAGAAAAAGCCAGGGCCATCAAGCCGGCGGTGATCAAACCTATGGCCGTCCCGTCGAGCGGTTTAGGTATTCTTACTAAGGCGAACCTTTCCCTAATCCCGGCAAACAAGACCAGAGCCAGACCAAAGCCGACCGCAGAAGAAAAGGAGTAGAACATGGTTTTAAAGAAACCAAATTCTTCGTTAATATTGATGATGGCCACGCCCAGCACGGCGCAGTTGGTGGTAATCAGAGGCAGGTATATACCCAAGGCCCGGAATAAAGCCGGAGCGGTCTTCTGAAGTACGATTTCCACGAACTGGACCAGAAAAGCGATGACCAGGATAAAGAAAATTGTTTGAAGGTATTCGATGTTCAGAGGAATCAAAACATAGTATTGGACCAACCAGGTAATGACTCCGGATAGGGTCAAGACAAAAACAACCGCCATGGCCATCCCCATAGCCGTATCCATCCGCTTGGATGTGCCCAAAAAGGGGCAGTTACCCAAAAACTTGGCCAGGAGGATGTTGTTGATCAGAATGGCCGAAACCATTAGGAGTAAATAGTCACTCATGTTGTTCGCCCTCGATTCGTCTGGAAGGGATTAAATTCTCATCTTGCTTTTTGCCGCATGCTGATGAAGTTGATCAAAGCCAAGAGCAACCCGAGGCAGACAAAGGCTCCGGGGGGCTTAACCATAAACGAAAAGGGACGGAAACTCTCCCACATAATGTTATGTCCAAAGATGGCCCCGTAGCCCAGAACCTCGCGGATGCAGCCTAAGACCGTCAAGGAAATGGTAAATCCGAGACCTATGCCCAGTCCGTCCGCCAAAGAATCAATAACCCCGCGCTTGGAGGCGAAAGCCTCAGCCCGGCCGAGGATGATACAGTTAACCACGATCAGAGGAATAAAGATACCAAGCAGAGTTGACAGAGAGTAAAAATACGCTTTCATGACCAGCTCGGTAATAACCACGAAGGAGGCGGCGATAACGATAAATGCCGCCACGCGGACTTTGCTGGGGATCACCTTTCGGATGAGGGAGATGATACAGTTAGCACAGACCAAGACAAAGGTCACCGCCAACCCCATGCCCAGACCGTTTTCAGCCGAGGTGGTCACCGCCAAGGTGGGGCAGAGACCCAAAACAAGTCTGAACGGCGGAAGGAGATCCCAGAAGCCCTTTGTAAATTCCTTGCCAAACGCCATAGTAAGTCCCTTTATTTGACATTTTAAGGTGTTGTTTAGCTGATAAGCTTGTCTTTAAGTTCTTTATAATACTTCAGGGCACTGTTAACCGCAGACAAAACGCCGTTGGTCGTTAAGGTCGCGCCGGACAGGGCCTCGATCTTGCCGCCGTCCGACTTCTTTTTTATATCTTCTTGGATGGCCATGGCGGTTGGTTGGTGAGAATGGAAAACTTACCGGGATTGAGTTCATTAAAATGGAACTGGGAGAACCCGATGCCAGCGGCCGGCGCAGGCCGGTACCTGTCGAAGGCTCAGAAACCGTTTTGCCTGTGGATAATGTGATTGCGGCTATCGGTCAATTCCCTGATCTTGATTTCATCCAGAAGACCAAAGACGGACTCGAGAAGGATGTCAAAGTCACCAGGTGGAAGACGGTAGAAGCCAAAGACACGACTATGGATACTTCCGTACCCGGAGTCTTCGCCGGTGGCGATGTGGTCAGCGGACCTCAGACCGTGGTTGAGGCCATTGGCGCCGGTCGTCGGGCGGCCAGATCCATTCATCAATATGTTGCTACGCAGAGTATGGAAGCTCCGGCCAATCTGATCAACGCCAAAGATATCATGCTGGTCATGCCTGAGAATGTACCTCCGGCGCCCCGAGTGAAGATGGCTGAATTAAACGTAGAGCAGCGCCGGCTTAACTTTGAGGAAGTGGACCTTGGCCTGACTGAAGACCAGGCCCGGGCCGAGTCTAAAAGATGTCTGACTTGTGGCCGATACTGTTACAAACCCAATGCAGCCGCCTAGGCGGATATTCGCGTGATTCTGTCAGGACGCATCTGGCTGATGATTACTGGCGATGGATACTGGATGGTAGACTGCAGAAGAATGACGGCTGAATGCATATATATCAAGATCCGGAGTAAATAGAATGAAATCTCAAAATGATCAAGGTTATGTAGTCGCTAACCCGATGGACCGGCGTGGGTTTCTGAAGTTGGCCGGACTGGCGGTAATCGGTGGAGCTGTGGCTGCCGCCGCATGGCCGTCAAAGAAACCCGGTTCTCAGTCAGTCTCTTTTTCTTCAGGGTTGCATTTGGCCGATGAAACCCGCCTAATCATGGGGACGTATGCGACTATCACCGTCTTGGATCCGTCCAAGGACAAGGCTCAAGAGGCTTTGGGCAAGGCTTTTGATTTGATGCACCAAAAGAGCATAATGTTGAGCCGACATCGACCCGATGGCGCCGTAGCCGTCCTTAACGCTAACGGCGGTCTTGATGGTTCACCGCCGGAATTGATTGATCTTATTCAGGCTTCTTTCAAGATTAACTTCTTAACCAGCGGTAATTTTGACATTACCGTTGCGCCGGCGGTGGATCTTCTGAAGAATAGTTTCGCCGCCAACAACAAGCCGCCCACTATGGCTGAGGTTGAAGAGGTCCGCGGCTTGATCGGCATGGACAGCATAAAAGTCGAAGGGGATAAAATCAGGCTGAACAAGCCGGGAAGCCGAATTACCCTTGACGGCATTGCTAAGGGGCACATCGTTGACGAGACCCTGAAGTACCTGGCTCAACGCGGCGTCAAACACGCCCTGGTGAACGCCGGGGGCGATATGGCCATGTTTGGTGGCCGGGAAGACGGAAAGCCCTGGCGAGTGGGCATTGCCGACCCAAAAGCTCAACACAGCAGCAAAACGGTTATCACCATGACTCAAGGAGCTATCACTACCTCCGGGAATTACGCCATATTTTTTGACAAGGAAAAATTGTATCACCACATTATTGATCCGCACACGGCCCTTTCGCCTCATGGTGATTCGTCGGTCAGCGCTATGGCCCGGACAGCCCGGGAAGCTGATGGATTGTCTACTGCGGCATTCGTCATGGGGCCGAAGAAAGGTCTCGATTTCCTTGAGCGCTACCCGGATGTCGAGGGTCTGATCATCACCAGGGAAGGCAACATCTTTAAGACCAAGAAATGGCCGGCCTAACTGGTTTTGAGTAATTGAATTCCGCCAACTATTAAATGTTTATTTGAGGCTGGTCTTTTAGACCGGCCTCTTGTTATTCCGACAAGATAAAGGGGGGCTGTCTCGTGGATATAGGCGTGATTTCAGACACACATTTAGAAGGGCCGACGAACGAATTGGAGAAGCTCTGTGACACCGTTTTTTCTAAGGTGGATCTCATCCTGCACGCCGGAGACATCACCAATCACATTGTTTTAGATGTATTTTCCCCTATTCCTGTGATTGCCGTGGCTGGGAATATGGACCCGCTGTCCACCAGATCTCAGCTTAAGGACAAAGAAATTATTCTTCGGGGAGGCTTCACCATCGGGTTGACCCATGGTTGGGGGGCGCCGCTGGGGTTGGAACAGAGGGTGCGGGGGATCTTTGGACCGGAGGTCGACTGCATCGTTTACGGCCACAGCCACATTCCGGCCAACCACGTGGAAGATGATCTTCTTTTTTTTAATCCCGGCACTTTTGGGCGGGGTCTGATCTCACTGGGTCGCCGGACGGTCGGCATTCTTCACCTTGGGGATGAGATCACTGGTGAGATTATCAGAATGTGACCACATATCCCTGAGCGGGGTCATCTAACCGTGAAATCATCGCCGTCTATGGTCGATAATCCGGAGTAAGGACGGCTTTTCTCGGTGGCTGTTGCCCCGGTGCAGTGCGCCGGCATCTTTTGAACCGATCAAAGATTGGCTTTTATGTAGTCCACCGCATTTGAAAATAGCTTTATGCCGTCGCCTGGACCGTCGGGATAGGGGCGGCCTTGCCGTTTTAGAGCTTCTTTGGTGCGGGTCCAGGTGGGGTGGTTGGTCCAGTGGTTGTAGGCTTCAGGATGGGGCATAAGTCCGAAGATGCGCCCGGTGGGGTCACAGATGCCGGCAATATCGGCCAGTGAGCCGTTGGGGTTAAAAGGAAACCGCCCGTTGGCCGGGCTGCCGTCCGGTCTGGCATAGGTGCACACGGCCAGGTGCTGATTTTTGAGACGATCGATCATTTCCGGTGAAGCATATAGCTTGCCTTCTCCATGGCGGACGGGCAGAGGCATATATTCCAGGCCTTGGGTAAATACGCAGGGCGACTCGCGATTAAAGGCCAGATGGATCCAGTCGTCCCGGAAGATGCCGCTGTCGTTGGGGATCAGGGCGACTGTCCGGGAATGGTAGTCACCGTCAAGACCGGGCAGGAGTCCTAAATTGACCATCACCTGGAACCCGTTGCATATCCCTATGATCAGCTTTCCATCGGCGATAAATTGATCCAACTGCCGGCCCAGATGGCTTCTGAATCTGGTGGCCATGACCACTCCGGCCCCATGATCGTCCCCCCAGGAGAACCCGCCGTCAAAGACCAGCAGGTGATATTCCGATAATTCAACCCGTTGCCCGGATTTATCCCCCTTGATCAATTCATTGATGTGCACCCGCCGGCTCTCTGCCCCAACCAGCTTCAGGGCATGATCGGTCTCATAATCGCAATTAAGCCCAAATCCTGTCAACACCATGGCCTTGGCCGTTTTCATGTAACACCTCGATGGATCATTGTACTGTTCTGTTCATGTGGCTCTAATAGGGGTGAGACGACTAACCTGGACTACTAAGGCAGTCGGAAGCTATAACATGGTCTCCCGGCGATCGGCTGATTTAGATCCGACGGAGTGAAGGGCATAAGTAATCCATCGGGTTTACCTAGACCAGTAGGCATTCGAATAAACATAACGTTGTTCACTTGAAGAATGATCTAACTACGGAATCAACTTCCAGGCTTGATATCGCCTTTGATATAATGTCTTCATCAACATTGAGGCCTTTTAGTCGCGTGGTAATCATGTCGAGAGCCTCTCACCTTGATCCCGTTTTCTTGTTTTTCTTAATACTTTTTTCAAGGAGTTCAGGCGACAGATCATCGAAAGGGATTTTCTCGAGCTCTTTCAGGACTCTTCTATGAATGGGACTATCGAGCCACAGGACAAAATCAGACTTGTTGACAGGTTCCTCGGTAAGCTTCTTGAAGTCTGGCGCTGAGTAATATTTGGGAACCCAGTCATCGGTACCGACACGGGAATAGAGGGTGCCTACAGAATACCCCAGCTTGTGTTGGAAGGATTCCTTTAATTGAAGAATCCTGGCAGCGAGGAGTATCTCGTAATGGTCTCCAGCCCTTATACTTATCGGCAGTTGCAGGAGGGCGCAAGAGTCGTCCGTCAGCCCAAGCTCCGGTTCTCGAAAAAGAAAAAAGTAGTCCCTTTCATTGTTGTTGAACAACCTCTCCATAAACTGTTCAAGCTTAGTTCTACCGCTAGCGTTTGCGAAACCGAGTTTCTTCTCGATCTTATTACGTTGATACTTGGACTTTTCCTGTTCTAAAGCAACACTCAGTGGCCGGACCGGCGCCAAGGTTATGTAGCTGGCCCTGCAGGGGCTGTTGTCCCGCCGTACCAGATCACAACTTTGGGTAATTATGATGAAGTATTTGCAATCATCTTGATTGAAATAGTTTGGGAAATACTCATTGAGTATTTCCTCGAACTGGGGCGACCGTTTCAGTAAATCACCCTGGTTCAGGTCTGGCGCCTCGGGTTTATCGTAGGTAAAATGCATTTCTGAAATATTCCAGTCATGATTCTAATAGCTTCTTTATGCTTAGCCGCACGGCGTGTCTCTTGACTTCATTTTTGTCGTAGGTGTACGAAAAACTATTTTCTCCTGAATAGGCGCTTGCAACCAGCTCGTCTCTGTCTTCAAATGTAGTAGTAGCAGTATTGGTGATAATAGCGTCATTGGTCAGATTACCGGTTTGATGCCTATCGTCGGTTACAGCAAAATCGCGATGTTCGGAATCTATTTTGACAAGTTGGTCTTCGGGAGCGCAGCGGATATCCTGGGGCTTCAGTGCAGAAGAAGCTTCGTAGAAGCATATAGAAGTCGTTGGGTCAGAAGGCCAGTTAAAACTGAAGACTGCAAGCTCTGGGCTATATTTAGTCAGCATGTCGCCTCCATTTCATCGTCGACCGGAGCATCGTAAACTGAATCCAAAATCTCATAGGCTCGTTGTCTGAGGCTTTTTACATTAAAAGTCTCGATAAATTTTTTAGCCTCGGCAGTACTGCTCACCAGACAATGAAAGTTGAAGCCAATGGATATCTTACCATCTTCTTTGTATTGGAGCATCAGGTTAATGATCAGGGTATCGTCCGTCAATGTTCTCTCCACGGTAGTAGATTTAATTTTGAAACCGTGCGTTGAAAGACTTTGAGTGTCACTGATGCCAAATATACCAAGCAGCGTTCTTTGAGGGTCATCTTCAACAAACCAAAAATTGATACCGACCGCACTTAATGGCGTGTGCTGCAATTCCGTGAGAATTTTAATCGCCACGCTCTCTAAGCTTAAAAGAGTGCTGTTGTTTTGGTATTCTGGGGAAAGGACAAGCTCGTTTGGAGTAAACTGCAGAATAATATTATCAAATCGATACCTGGGATGAGTTAGAGGCTTACTCATTGGAAATTCAATCTTTATCTTTGTTGAATCGGTTAAGTGTTCGGTTATCCACTCGGGACTGAAAATGTTATGGTTCCAATATCCGGCGAGAACTATCGACCAACCTTCAAGATATGCTTTCATGATTAGTTCCAAGGTAATGGTTGTTGTTTGGCATCGGCTTATCCGGGACAGGGAGCAAATGGCGTGGCCTATCATCACAAATGATAATATACCCCGGATGTCTTCACTATATGGGAACGCCTATAACCTAATAATATATCATCGATAGCCATTTTTGTCAATTGCTTTGTCGGTGCAGCATTCGACCCAGGCATCAGGCGCAGACTACGGTTGACCATGGCCTGAATAGATAGCAAGAAGTTCAACAAAGGTCTAGACGGCCAGACTCATCTACCCGCCACGGTATTCGCCGGTAAACGTAATGGCCTATCCTTAATTTGAGCGGTCCGGATCAAATCACGCCAAATGCCCAAAGGTGGACTTCCAGGCGGTTTTAAGTTCCGCGATCCCCAAATTGATCACATTCTTTTGGCCATCATTAATGACCAGGGCCGGGCGTTCGGTGACGCGGCCGATAAGGGCCAGGGGCTGGCCGGTAAAGCGGTGCTCGAATTCACCTTGCTGCGCCGGGTCAATGGTGATCAGGAAGCGGCCGAGGGATTCGGAGTAAAGGCGTCGGGTGGTATCCAGGTCGGGGGGGGCCTGCACTTTGGACAGGTCCAGCTCCAGACCCAGGTGGCCGGCCATGGCCTTGAATGCAGCGTGGACGGCCAGACCACCCCGGTAGATACCGTGGACCGAGGCTGGGAGCCCGTCGGCAATGGTCTTGGCCAGTGTCTGGTACCAGGGGAGAACCTCGGCCGGATCAAGTTGGGGCACGTTTAACCCGATTTGATCGAACATGGCATAGTACTCGGACCCGCCCAGTTCGTCTTTGGTCAGACCCAAGATATAGACCAGGTCGTTCGGGAACTTGACATCCGGGGTTTGGCATTGAGTAATGTGCTGGACCACGGAGACGGTGGTGAATTGCAGTGTCTCCGGGCCGGAGATTTTGTGCCGCTCGCCAAACCGGCCGGCCAGGTTGCCGTCCACGTACATGCTGTCTTTACCCGACAAAAGGGGGATGCCAAAGGCCAGGCAACAGTCCCGCAAGGCCAGGTTGGCCCGGACCAGTTGGGCCGCCTTAAATTTGCCGTCAGGATTGGTCTGGGGATGATACTGGATATTGGGCCAGCAGAAGTTGTCCACTCCGCCGATGTGGTCCAGGTCGCCTCCCACGGCCAGCACCCGGCGGACGGCTTCGTCAATCACGGCCGCAGTCATATGGTAGGCGTCGATCTGTGAGTAGGTGGGGTTAATGGCCTGGGCGTAAGCCAGACCACGGCTGGAAGTCAGGACGGGGCGCAACACCACAGCGTCCGCCGGGATGTCCCGGTCGGGCCCGATCAGGGGTTTGATCACTGAACCGCCTTGAACTTCATGGTCATACTGCCGGGTAATCCATTCTTTGGAGCAAATATTGGGCCTGGCCAGGCAGGCCTGAATAAAGGCATTATGGTCCGAAGGAGAAGACAGAACCGGTTCCGTCAAGCCCCGCATGGTGGGCGGATGCCAGTCGGCCTGGAATTCCCATCTGGGGAATCCCGACTCCAGGAAATCTATGTCCACGTAGGCGCAGGTTTGACCGTCATAGCGGAGATGGAGTTTGCCGTTTTCTATAAAAGTACCAATGACGGTACTCTCCACTTCGTGCTTGGCGGCCAGTTCCATGAATCTATCCCGATGGTCGGGCTTGACCGCGATGGTCATCCGCTCCTGGGATTCCGAGACCCAGATCTCCCATTGATCAAGCCCGGCATATTTAAGGGGGACCTGGTCCAGATCCACCTCGCATCCCCCCGCCACCCGGGCGGACTCTCCCACCGAAGAAGACAAACCGCCGCCGCCGTTGTCCGTGATAAACGAGATTAATCCTTCATCCCTGGCTTCTATCAGGAAATCGCTCATTTTCTTTTGGGTGTACGGATCGCCGATTTGAACGTGACCGGCCGGGGTGTGTTCACTGTAGACCTCGGAAGAGGCCGTGACCCCGTGAATCCCGTCTTTGCCCACCCGACCGCCGGCCATAATGATCAGATCACCGGAGTCGATGGATTTCTGTTCCGCCGGGCGGCCCTGGACCTGAGCCGGCATGATCCCTAAGGCGGTGCCAAAGACCAGACACTTGCCCAAATAATTGGGGTGAAAAAAGACCTGACCAAAGGGAGTCGGAATGCCGCTTTTATTGCCTCCATCCTTGACCCCGGTGATCACTCCGTCCAGCAGTCGGCGAGGATGCAAATGGGGCTGCAACGGGCCGGGATAATCCCTGGGACCGACGCAATAGCCGTAAGCGCCCATGACCAGTTTGGCGCCCAATCCGGTGCCCATGGGGTCCCGATAAACCCCGACGATGCCGGTTATGGCGCCGCCGTAGGCTTCCATGTTGGACGGGCTGTTGTGGGTCTCCCCGGTAATGACATAGTAATGATCTTCATCGAACCGGCCGATTCCGGCGTTGTCCCACAGGACGGAGACGACCCACGGTTTTTTGGCCTTAACGGCCAGGGTGGGGGCCTTGATGCAGGTAGTGAACAGATTGTCCACAATTTCCGTCTGCCCTGTGGACAGGTCGGTATAGTTAAAGATGCCGTTAAACGTATTGTGGTTGCAGTGATCGCTGCGGCCCTGGGAGATATACTCGAGCTCGACATCGGTGGGTTCATCCAGGCCCACCTTGGCCCGCTCGGTCCGGATCTCCTCCCGCAGGAAGTAGTTTCGGATGGTCGGGATATCATTTTCATTCAGGGCCAGGTTCCGCTCCTGACTGAGGCGGGCCAGTTCTGCGTCGCTGCCGATGGGGATGATGGTCACCGAGGGTGTTTTCTGGAGTCGGACCTGGGGAATAACCAGGCCGATACCGGTGGTCTTATCCCAACTCCGGGCGTCGAATACCCGCCACTGCTGGATGATGTCATTGGCCAGGATCTCTGAGGCCAGGACTTTGGCGGCCTCAACGGCTTTGTTCCGAATAACCCATTTATTTGTAGCCAACAGGTAAATTTTAGAGGTGTAGATGTCCTCACCGGGTTTGAATGAATACCCCAGGTAGTCTCGGATGGCTTCGAGGGCGGTGTGGCCGGCCGTGTCGTTTACTCCAGGTTTGAGTCCGACCCAGACGGCCAGGTCAATCTCCGGGGCTAAAGGCTGGAAAGAGGAGAATTCAGTGACCGGATTAGTGAATATGCCGTGCTGAACGGCCGTAAGTTGCTGTTCGCTCAAATCGGCGTCAATGGTCAAGACCCGGATGGTTCGGACTGCTTCGATAAAATCATAGCCGAAATACTCGGCCGCCTTTTTCTTCAGGCCTTCACCCTCGGGGTCGACAAGACCGGGTTTGAGGCCAATCTCCAGCCTGGCAGCCATAATTAAGCCTTTCCTGGACAGGGTTGGTGAGGGGGGATCAGGGAAACAAATATTTGACACCACTTTTAACAGGGTTGAAGTCATTCGTCAACTCCTTTGATGAATAGCTTTGGGAGTGACAAAACCGAGAGAGACGGGAAGGGGTAAGGACATCATATTTTTGTTTACAATCATTGGGTAGACTTATAGAATAGGGCGGTTGAAGACGGTTGACTATGACCTGAGGAGGAACCGAATGGCTTTGGTCGCCCCGCAAACAGAAAAGTACACCTATGGCGATTATTTGACCTGGTTGGACGGCAAACGGTGGGAGATAATCAAGGGTGTGCCATATCAAATGACTCCCGGACCATTGATGCGGCATCAACTGGTGTTGGGAGAACTTTATCTGCAGCTGGCCGGTTTTTTGAGAGGCAGGACATGTCGCGTCATCCTGTCCCCTTTTGACGTCCGATTGCCCCGGGGAGATGAGGCGGACAGCCACATCGACACGGTCGTGCAACCGGATCTCGTGATTGTTTGTGACCGGACTAAGCTTGATGAGCGAGGCTGCCGGAGAGCGCCCGACCTGGTCGTGGAGATTCTTTCTCCCTCCACTGCCGACCGGGACCAAGGGGTCAAATTGGACCTGTATGAACAACACGGAGTGAAAGAATACTGGATTATCGACCCCATTGACCGGGAAGTGACCGTGCATCTTATGGGCGAAGAGGGTAAATACGGCCCACCCGTCACCTATGAGGGCGAGGTTGACCTGGAGGTGGCGATCATTCCTGGTTTGGTGATTGACCTGGGCCGGGTTTTTGGTGATTGACCCGGTGAGGGCCTGACTGCCGTTTGATCCACCCTGGCATCAAATTAACTGAATAGAGGAACGGTCCCGTCGGTTGAACGGGTGACGTATCTTGATGAAAGGAATACCAATGGCCCTAGACCCGAAAAAAAGACAGAAAAAATTGGCTGAAAAAGCCGCCAAGAGGAAGGAAAAAAAAGAAAAGGCAGGCGGCGCGAGCCACCTTCCGGGCCTGGTGTCTAAGTCCCGGCAACTGGCCGGCGTTCCTGTCCATGAGTGTCTCGTACCTTTGGAGCTATTCAAAATAGGGCTGGGGAGCGTAATCGTTACCCGAAAGATGAAAGACGGGCAACTGGCCCTGGCTTCTTTTCTGCTAGACGTGTTTTGCTTGGGGGTAAAAGGTGCTACATTTGCAATTGTCACCAAGGACCAATATGAGTCTTATAAAGAGGGACTTCAACGTCGTCAAGAATCAAAGATAACAGATCCGCCTTGCGTCCGGAAATTAGTGGAAGGGGCCGTTGAATACGCTCGCGATCTGGGATTTGGACCACATAAGGATTACAAGAAAGCCAGGCAAATCTTTGGTGATTACGATGCGGAAGATTGCCCTGAAACATTCGCCTATGGCCGGGATGATCTGCCTTGTTTTATCAGCGGCCCTTATGATACTCCGGGCAGGTGTAAGAAGATAATAGACACCTTGAATGAGAACTGCGGTGAAGGCAACTACCACATCATGATGGGAGGTCTCAGTAGTGATTTCTGAGAGTTGGGGAATATTTCCATACCGGGACTCCGGTTTCTCAGTTGCTACCGGTTGACCTTTATGCTATGTAATTAAGTTATGACACTTTAAGACTGTTCCGGCTTCGTCCCGGTGAAACCGAGATTTGTTTTTTTGGGGTGATAGCGGGCATACCGTTTAACAGGAATTTTTCCAGGGGACCATGGTGATGGCTGAAACAGATTTAGGCAGGCTAAAGGTCCTGGTGGTTGATGATCAGGCGTTGATGAGGCGAACCATCAAAAGTATTCTTAGGCAAGCCGGGATAGAAGATATCAAGGAAGCCGAGGACGGGGTGGTGGCGCTGCGGATGCTGCAGCAAGATACATATCATCTGGTTATTTCCGACTGGAACATGCCGCGGATGAGGGGGAATGAACTACTCAGGAGTATTCGGGAGGATGACCAACTCAAGGACATCCCCTTTCTGATGGTCACCGGGGAGATGGATGAGGCGGTCGTTGGGGAGGCCGGTGAAACAAATGTGGGCGCCTATATTCTTAAGCCATTCGGAGCCAAAACGCTGCTGGAAAAAGTAGCCCAGCTCATCGACCGAAAGAAATCACCATCTAAGATTGACTCGTGCCTACAACTGGCGATGACCCATTTGGAAGCAGGGGAATACGATCAGGCCCTGGACCAGGTCCAGGCGGCCAGAGCCATAAGCAGGAATAGTCCCAGGGTGCTCTATGTCTCCGGGTTGATTTTTGAGGCCAAGAAAGAACATAAGAAGGCTGAACGGGTTTACCTCAAGGCCTTGGAATTGAGCCCTAAGTTCGTAAAAGCGCATGAGCGGCTTTCTTATCTCTATGAACTGGCAGGCAAGACGGACAAGGTGGTAGAACATTTGATGAGGGCCTCGGAGATCAACCCTCGGAATATCGACCGGCAGTTGAATTTAGGAGAGAAACTCCTGGAACAGGGAGATCCGGAGAAAGCCAAAGAAATTTTTAAACACACCCAACGTATCTCGGATGTCACTACAGCCGAATTGACTAAGCGTATCGGCGATATTTACTTAAAAAAAGAGATGATTTCGGAGGCCATAGACGCTTATGAGAAAACAGCGGAGCTGCTTCCCGATGACGTTTACGTCCTGAATCGGATGGGTATTTCTTACCGCAAATTAGGGGAATGGGACAACGCTTTGAAGGTGTATAAGAAAGCCTTGGAGTTGTGCCCCGATGATGAGAATATTTATTACAACGTCGGCCGGACTTACTTGGAGATGGGAAACAAATACAGAGCATTGGACTACTTCGAACAGGCCTTGAAGGCCTACCCAGATTTTGCCGAAGCCAAGGCCGTCATCCAGAAACTGACCAACGCCTCCTGATGAAATTGATCTATCGGTTGGGGCAAAACCAGGCCGGGGTTCCGTTTTTTGGGGAGACACCAAAAACGCGATAAGACAAAAAAATTGTAGAAGTTCTTTTGTCATAGAATAAAGGATCAAAGATTTGGAAATGTTCACAGACAAGGTGGCAGGTCAAGACGAACGGTACATTCAGATTCGGCCAAGTTTAATTAACTTTTACCGGGACCTGCCCGTTTATATTATTCATCCTCAAAAGGGTGGTCTGGTTCGGTTTCTGGCCAGGAAAGAGCAATATGCGAAAAAGGCGATCAGTTTTCTAACCCAGAGGGGAATCAACGTCTATGTCCGGTTGAGTGATCACAAGGGACGAAACTCTCTGTTGGAAGAGAAGTTGGCGGAATATCTTGACGGGCCTATTGATGCCGAACAGGCTGTTTTTATAAAGGAACTTACCTTCCAACTGGTTAATGAATTCTTCGTCGGCCGGGCAGCTCCCGACGGCGGGCATTATATTGACGCTAAATCATTGAAAAAAATAGCTAAAATAGCTGAATATTACGTCGGCTTATTGGATTTGGAGAACGCCACTGAAGCCCTGGAGATGATTCATAACGTTATCCGCAAAGATCTGACCACCTACTCCCATTCTGTTAATACGATGATCCTGATTCTCCGGTATTTGGATCAGGAAAGAAGGAAATATCGGGACAAGATATGTTTTCCAAGCGAATTGTTGGCTAATAAGTATGAAATGGAACAAAAACAAAGAGAGCAGGACCGAAAATGGGCCTTGGGAGCCATCCTGCACGATATTGGAAAAGTCGGTATCCCCGATGAGTTATTGAAGGCGGCCAGAAAGCTGACGGATAAAGAATACGAAGTAATGAAAATGCATGTTGAATTCGGCTGGGAGATGATCAGGGCGGTCAGTTCCAATTACTCCAGAAACGACATCATCAAAGGGGCCATCCTGCATCATCACGAACGGCTGGATGGGAACGGATATCCACGCAAATTGACCGAGTTCAGCCTCGCCGGACAACTTATCGGGCTATTGGACTGTTATGAGGCCCTGACCACCGATAAACGGCCATACCGCAGTGCGGCCACCCCATCGGAAGCCTTGGAAATTCTCACGCAGGACGTCAAGGCCGGAAAATTTGACGCCATCCTCCTTAAGAAACTGGCCGAACTGGTGGCCAATGATCGCATCGCCTAATACGTCCCGGTTAACCTAATACGTCCCGGTTAACCCACCTACAAACATAGTATCATCTCCATCAGTTTATTGTGAGACATGTCAAGGGCCAGCGAAGCGCCACCCTGGGTAAGGACGCACGCCACAAGAGTCAATTGCAACCATTCAACTAAATGTATTTCCACAAAATTAGCAGGGTAACCACCTCTCAGGTTACAAGATCAACCAAGCTTAGCCTGGCGCACCAGATTTCACCGATATAATACCCGCTGTGACCGAATCCTATTTATCGATGTCGGGGCGGCCGGTATCCCTAACACCTTGTCGGAGTTCCTCCCGTGCTTTCTTGGCCAAATTCGAGTAATTCAAACGAATGGAATCGAGTTCGTGATCCTCCAACTCCTCCAAGTCCAAAAGCCCATTATGCGCACCGTCAATAGAGCGGATGATCTCATCCAGCTTGACTTGCAGCGCCTCGGAATCGCGATTCTGTGTATTCTGAATCAGGAACACCATCAAAAACGTGATGATAGTGGTCCCGGTGTTGATCACGAGTTGCCAGGTGTCACTAAAGTGGAAAAGGGGGCCGCTCAGGACCCACACGATGATCACCGCCACCGCCATCATAAACGCAGTGGAGCGACCCGTCGCACGAGACGTTGTTTTGGCGAAGATGGTAAACCAAGAGGAGGACTTTGTGGGTCTCATAAGGAACCTCCACGTCGGCGCTATCCCACTCACGTCGGCGATCCGCAATTGTTACACACCACTGCACGCGAAGACGGCCATTGAGCGGCCTCTTGTGTCCGAATTAACCGGCCCGGGCGAACGGCGCCAGGCGCCGCCTACACGGGGGGATCCTCCTCGATAAAGGAGGGGGATTTGAAGTTGTCCACATCTCCTCGGAACCTTAACCCAACAACATTTTGGAACAACTTCTTCTTCAATTCATCCTTGGGATGCTGCCCGGCTGCAGCGATCCGGCCTTCCTACTTAGCGTACTGGAAAGTGGGCATGGCCTTGACTACTTCCTTGGTGGCTCCCGGCAAAGTGATCTTACCATCCACTATCTTGAACTGATTTACAAGAATGGCCACATCTTTCTTGCCCATTCCGAGAAAGCCACCCGCCCCGATGAT
>JADFXY010000390.1:0-4252 GCA_015233355.1 Deltaproteobacteria bacterium
GAGTGCAACACGTGGGACGTCCGATCCGTCTTATTCCCGGTTAAGTCGAGACTGCCGACCACAGGTTACTGGTTTTGCCGAGTGCTGTAAGCAGACCATCGATGGCTTACGGATGAGTCAAGCAGGCGGGGACTCTTGTTTTCAGGTCTGGGGTGGATGCTTTTCATAGTAGGCAAGTAAGGTTTCACCATCTTTGAATTCAGGGTTCAACCTGATGGCGTTTTTTAATACGCGGCAAGCCTTTTCTTGGTCACCCTTCTCATATAGGGCCCGGGCCAGGTTGTAGTATAGGTGTTCGTCACCTGGGTCGCATTTAAGGGCTTTGACATAGCTCTGGACAGAATCATCATACATTTTGTGATTCCGGAGTTGTATGCCGTATTTGTTAAATACGTGTTTGTTTTCTATTTGGTACAGGTCGTCAAAGTCGGACATTTTTTTTAGGATTTCAACCGCGCCCTGTTCATCGCCCAAGGCGGCCCGAGTCTGACTTTTGCCCAAATTAGCCCGCAGATTCCTTTGGTCCATCTTGAGAGCGCTGTCAAATTCGAATTCGGCGCTGTAATATTCTTGCTTTTCTAAATGTTGCTCCCCGACGGATAAATGGCGGCTCAAATTTACATTTATCTCTTTGGCTTTTTCCTTAAAATAATTTTCCACACGAGCAAATCGTTTCTCGAATTCGTCTAAGGGCACCTTTTCAATGATTTTGGATGGCGTATCTTTTATCAGGAGGCTTAAGACTACGACATCATCTTCAGTTCCCATCAGTTGGTAAAATGTTTCCGATTTTTGAATCCGGGCCGTGCCGCCGGTCCCGATCTTCATTTCCTTGGCTTCCACATATACTTCGGGTTGTCCGGAACCGCCGGATGGCGGGGTTTGGTCGGCCATGGGAGCCTCCTTTTGACTTTTCCAACAAGTATAATAGATGAGCAGCTTTCAGCGTTCAGCAAGGGGAGTGGCAACTGCAAATAAATCGTTTCAGCCCCCCCCGGTCTCTGCTGCGAATAGAATATGCCGACATCTGATCGCTTACTAAATATTGATGTCGGACCTGGTCTGGTTCAGACCTAAAGATATGGCATTTCATCGTGGGCTTTGGTGGTTCTGAACTCTTCGGCCTCGGGGGGGCGGTTTACTTGCCTTTGACGAACCCAAAATAAATTAAGATGCCGCCCAAGATGGCCGAGCAACCGGCAAAGATGGCCACTTTGATGACATCGATTTCCTCTTCCCCTTTGGGGAGCGTATAATGAGCCAGCGGAATAAAGGCCACTACCACTATAATAAGGGCTGCGGCCGCATAAGCTTTGCGCCAGAAAGACAAGGCCAAAAGGACCACTATTGCCGCGATCACATAGGGGTTTTGAATGGTTACCATCCAGTCCAGCTCACGCACTTGATTAATCAGAGCAAAGATACGTGCCATATTTTACCTCAAAGATATTAATGGTTTTATTTGGTTAACCAAGTCTACCCACCGGATGGCCCGTCCGATCGGGTCGAGGTCAGGCTTGGCCGGGCAACCAGGTGGCGATGGTAACTATTTTTACTAACAAAAAATGACCATTGGGTCAACATTAAAACGATGACCTGTTGACCTTTTAGGCACTAGTCTGGTAAGGTTACTGACCGGACGTTCTGGCTGCCTCTATTTTGTCGGCGAAAATCGTCCTAGGATTGGCCCTTAGCGCTTGAAAATATTTTTCAATACAGTGTGATAGCAGTTTCCGGCTGTCGCAACCGGTTACATTGTGCAACCAACTGAAAGGTTTTCCCCCTTTTGCTGAGTTAAGACGACTTAAACACCAACTATCTGCTTTGGGATTGACGACAAAAAACAGTGTCGAATATCTGAGAGTAGTTCACGTGAAGAATGACCTGAATCATCCCCCAAGTGAGGACAAAATGAATAATACAATAAGATTGTTATGGCTTATTTTGCTGCTGGCCCCGATCCCGGTGATGGCCGGTCCGAATTATGTCATTGACGATTTTGAGGTGTCGGTTAAGACTGGGACAGGCGCCGATGCCAAAATTGTTGGTTACCTTAAATCCTATCAAGAGGTAGAGGTATTAGAGGAAGATGGAAATTGGGCCAAGGTGAAGTATGGACCCAGAGAAGAGCAACAAGGCTGGATCCTAAAAAAGTTTCTGAGCTCCGACTTGCCTAAGATCTATCGCTATAAAAGCGTTAAAGACCGAAACACTAATTTGACCAACGAAGTAACTGCCATAAAACAGGAAAACGCTAAATTAACTGATGAGATATCTAAGGCTGAAAAAAATATCCAGGACCAGAGAAAAGAATTGGAGACCTTGAACCAGGGCATCCAAAAAATGGAACAGGTAAGGTCAAGCTACGCCAAGTTAAGTCGGCAACAAAAAGAAATCGACAATGTCGTTAAGAACCAAGAGGCGGAGCTGGGCGCCATGCTTACTCAAAAGGAAAAGATAGATCTCGATAACCAACTCCATTGGCTGGTTTCCGTCGGTGGGGTGGCCCTGGCCGGCGCTCTGCTGGGTTTGGTTTTGTTCCGCAGGAAAGGCCGGGCCGGCGGTCTGTATTGATGGGTCTTGGTCGTGAATTGTCTTTCGGTTAAGTCAATGACATTGATCAGTAACCGGCCGACGTGATAGGCGATGAAGGTAGAGAATATGAATTGGGAAACAAGGTATGCGGATAAAGTATCCACGGCAGAGAATGCTTTAAAAAAGATCAAAAACGGGGATAACTTATTTATTCATACCGGGTGCGCGGAACCTCAGACCCTGACCGGCTATTTGGAAAAAATCGGCCGCGATCTGGTAGATACCTGTGTCTATCATGTCGCCAACTTAGGGGATTCACCATATGCCCGAAAAGAATATGTGGAGTGCCTCCGGTTAAAAACTTTCTTTATCGGGCCCCAGGCTCGGGAGGCGGTGGCGGAAGGACGGGCTGACTACATCCCGGTCCGGTCATCAGATGTCCCGGCCCTGTTTAAACAAGGCATTATTCGACTCGACATGGCCCTGATTCAGGTTTCGCCACCGGACCACCATGGATTCTGTTCTCTGGGCATTTCAGTGGACGTATCTAAAGCGGCGGCAGAAAGCGCCAAGATCATTGTGGCCGAAGTGAATCCCAATATGCCGCGGACTCTGGGAGACAGCTTCCTCCACGTGGATCAGATCGATTTCCTGGTCAAGGGCAATGACCCCCTGATTACCGTGGTGACCAAGGAACCAGATATCATTACCCAGCGGATTGGGCGTCATCTGAGCCAGTTGGTTAGAGATGGAGACACCATTGAAGTCGGCTACGGGACGGTGCCCAATGCGGCCCTGGCCTTTCTCCGGGACAAGAAAGACCTGGGGATTCATACCGAGTTCTTCACCACCGGCATTGCCGAGCTGGCTGAGGCCGGGGTGATCACCAACCGGAAGAAGACCCTACACCCAGGCAAAATGGTGGCTTGTATGTGCATGGGCGATGAATGGCTCTACAAGTTTGTGGACAATAACCCCATGCTGGAGTTCCTCCCCTCCGACTATGTCTGCGACCCCCATGTGATCAGCCTGAATGATAACATGGTGGCCATCAATTCTGCCTTGCAAGTCGACCTCACCGGCCAGGTGTGCGTTGACTCCATTGGTCACAAATTTTTTTCCGGTGTCGGCGGCACGCTGGACTTCACCGATGGCGGCAGCAAGTCAAAAAACGGGCGGGCCATTATCGCCCTGCCGTCCACGGCCAAGAACGGGACCGTATCCAGGATCGTGCCCAAGCTGAAGGAAGGGAGCGGGGTGGCCGTGCCGCGCAGTGATATCCATTACGTGGTTACCGAATACGGCACAGCTTACTTATTCGGCCGGACCATCTTTGAGCGCTCGCTCCAGTTGATAAATATTGCCCATCCGCGTTTTAGGCAGCGATTAATGCTCGCAGCCAAGAAGCAGCATTATATTTTTGCAGATCAACTTCCCCCTTCTTCAGTCGATAATTATCCAGAGCAGTTGGAAATAATTCGGAGTTTTAAGAATGGGGTGCCCGTCTTTTTTCGACCGATTAAACCGGTGGATGAAACCATGCTTCGAGACCTTTTTTACACCATGTCTGACGAAGCCATCTATCTGCGGTACTTCCACGTGGTCAGAGAAGCCCCCCACAGCCGGAGATTGCGAATATCTTGAAGGATCGAAATGTTATCCTGTTGCTGCTGAGTTGTCTATTGGTCTGGACGGCTTTTGCGCCCGTCTTTTTTCT
>JADFXY010000391.1:0-4243 GCA_015233355.1 Deltaproteobacteria bacterium
GGCGGTTTCATCGCAATTGGGAAATTTGGGGCACTTCAAGCAATCGGCCCAGACCTTGTGTGGGAGGACGTCTTTGGGAACCACCTTAAAACCCTGTTTAACAAAGAATTCCGGGACATAAGTTAGGGCAAAGATGCGATAAATGCCGAGCATGACGGCGTCTGAAAGGCACGCTTCCACCAGAGCCCGACCGACCCCATGCCCTTGCTCCGTTTCCTCGACGGCCAGGGAGCGGATCTCGGCCAGATTATCCCAACAAATGTGCAACCCACATACGCCCACCATGCGGCTGTCATCATCACTGCGAAAGACAAAAAAGTCCCGCAAGTAACTGTAAAGTTCACTTAGCGATCTGGAGAGCAAGCTTTCTTTCCGGGCGAACTGGCTGAGAAGGTCGTGAATGTTCTGCACGTCGTTCATGGTGGCTTTGACAATCATTGAGACCATCCCCTAAGACCTAACGTTGGTTTAGTTTCAAACAATGAGGGGCCACCCTAAGGGATCGCTGCCCCGTCTTAATCGTGGGGCGGATTATACACCCCTGACTCCTCCGGTCAATCCCATTTAATGCAGGGTCTCGATTTCGGGGGACTATATGTGTTGGCTGGATGATTCGGTTCATTGAAAGCCATAACGGGACAGACCGGAATTTAGTTGGCGATCGACCGATCATGCTGGTATACTAATTATAACCTGAGTTCGACGAGTCTTATTAATTGTAAGATAGAAATGTATCCGCAGATTAACGCAGATGGAAAAACCCCGAAGATCTATTTTGGCCCTTGAACTTATCGCCGGGATGCAGATATTTTCAGGCAAGACACCTCAGAGGAACGCATGTCTAAACAGCCGACATTCAAATATGTGCCGGGCAAAGACCCGGAACTGGATGCCTATGTGACCAATTTCTTGACTGAGAACCACTTAGACTACATCGCTTTTCTTGATAAGGTGGCCCCTCCTGAACAGGTCAGGTTCATGGTCGCTCTCAAAGATGATGAATTCTATTATCCCTGTTCCGACCGGATGTTTGAATGCCTCGTTTTTGGTAACGATCCGGAATACGTGCGGCATCGGTACCAGCAGGTCAAAGAACGGATCGACCAATTGATTTCCGAACGGATCTCCGATCCATTCAGACGCCGGTTCTTTAGAGCATTAATTCATTATAAATTTAAACACGAGACGGCTGATAACTTAATGATGCCCTCCCGGGTGGAAAAGCGGCTGTACAAGATATTTATGGACAAAAGTCAGATTCGGGATCCCTATTTCCAACGAAAAGGACGATTGAATCAGACGGCCTTAGACCTGGTCTCCGCCGCCCCATTTGAGTCCACCCTGAACTTTATAGACCCCGCGGATTGGAGTTCATTCACCAACCTGGATCAGTTAAAGTTGGAGCTGGATCTGATTAAGTTGGGACGGCTGATAGCCCTGTCTGTGGCCGATATGGAACAGATTAAAAGCATATCGGATCAACCGACCGCGGCTGATATCCAGGCCCTGTTTGATATTCCAGCTAAGGGCCGCGGCCTGGAAATGCTGAGCAAGTACCTAGTGCAACATTCCAAGAAGAAGGCCGGCGGGGCGACCATTCCCTTGAAAATACTTTATCTGGCCAACGAATCCGGTGAAATTATTTTCGACCTGGCGGTGATGAACCATCTCACCTCTATGGGTCATATCGTAGCCATGGCCTTGAAGAAAGGGCCGACGTTTACCAAAGCCGCCTTTTCAGATGTTTATCAAGACAGTATCATCCGGGAGGCCACAGCCGATTTCTTGGTCATTCGGGATAGCAAACTGACCCGGAATAGTGTCGCCCCGCTCTTTCGAGGCGGGCAAAAACATATTATCTTTTCCGACGGGACCCACGAGGACCTTAACTTCAAACTTACGTCCGTCACTTTTGCTCGTATTTTTAAGGAGGTAGACCTAGTCATATCCAAGGGTCCGGAACAACTCCGGCGGATCACTGAAACCCATTTCACCTTTACCCAGGATATCATCAATTTTACCAGAGATGCCGAGGGGCGGCTCCTGGCCGGGTTTAAGGCCAAGTCTCCGGACGTGGTCAAATTTGACAGTGAGGATCTGGCCGCCCGAGCCTATAGGATCATTGATCAGATGCGGCAGGCCAAAAGAGATAAAAAACGGGTGATCTTCTATTCCGGGATCATTGGAAGTATCCCAGGGCAAATCGATGTGGCCAAAAAAATTATGACCGTATTCGTGACCCACCTGGCCTCCAGACTGGATAATACGTTTATCATTGACCCGTCTCAATATTTCGAACCGGGAATGGACGCGGATGATTTAATGCACATGTGGGAGATTGTCCAGCGCAGTGGGTTGATCGATATCTGGAGATTTCAAAGTCATGAGGATATAGAAGAAAGTTTCAGTTTGTTGAACCAGAAGGTCCCCTATGAGTGGGCCGGGAAGGATTCAACCTTCAGCACCGGGTGTACCAAAGAAATGAATATCGCCTTAGACGTCCAAAAGAAAAACCAGGAAATGCAGATCATCGGCCCCCCCCTGGACCGGTTCCTGCGCCGTAGCGAGTACGGGGTCGGGAAACTGCACGACATCCGGCTGCCGTAGGATGAACGCCGATGGATGAGACCCACATGCGGGTGTGATCTTCGTCTTCTATATAGATGGCCTGGTTGCCGGTTACTCATCCCGGTCGTCAACCAGCAACAAGCAACCAGCAACAAGGCAAAAACGATTAGCGGCCCTGACTGCTGACGGGGGTAAGCCGCGGTTGCGTCTCGAACGGGTCTTTTATCTCGATTTCGGGACGGAATTTCAATTTCTTGACGCCGCGATCATTAAGGTACTTGGCCATCTCCAGGTTGATATCGGCTGGTATCTCCACCCCGGCTTTGGCCAGGGCTTGGCGGATCCAGGACTCGGCTTTGGCGGCCATGGCCACGGCGTCGGCGCAGATTCGACCGGCTTCAGAAGGATTGTGAAATCCCACCGAGTTTTCGGCCCCGATAAAGATCACCCGATAAAACGCTTCTAAGTACAGATCCTTAGCCCGCTGATACAGGTCGGCGTCCAGTATTTTACCGGCACCCTGAGCTTTATGGGCCAGTTCGAACAACTTGGCCGCGACGGCCACGGAGTACCCGGCCCGGTTGATCACGGATACGGTCCGGTCTTGAATGGCGAAAACTTGATTCATCAGCCAGGTGGGTGTCTGGCTGTGACATTGCTGACACGCCTTCATGTCATTCTTTATCGGGCTCATAATGTTGTGGTCGGAAATTTTGTTAGTGCCCACCCGGGTGTAAGGCATATGGCAATCGGCACAGGCCAGTCCGGCTTGATGATGGACGCTTTTGGCCGTGAAGAATTCGTATTCCGGGTGTCGGATAAAGCCGACTTTGAAACCGGTGACGTCTTGTTTCCACTCCAGATGAGATGGGTCACTCCTGATCACTTTGATGATATTCTCGATGGAGATATTCTCCGGCTTGCTTCCCTGCCAGGGGAAGAAGACCATTTTGGATTTCATCTTGTCGTCTTTCTGGACGATATAAGTCACATGGCACTGGCCGCAAACGGCGCTGCGGGATTCCTGACGGGTCAATTGGTCTGGATCTTTGCCGATGTCGGTTAGTGCCTTCTTAAGGGTCCAGCGGGAAAGCTTGAGGCCCATGTTTTTGTTGTCGTGGCAATCTCTGCAAGATACCCCCAGCTTCTGGAATTCCTTAGGAATTTTTCCATGGACGTCTTTCCATGGCTCGGAGTAATAGGCATACCCCATTTCCTTTTCCATTGTTGGGGCAAAGGGCGTCTTGCAGGTCAGACAGGCCCCGCCGGCTTTAAGGCGAGATGGATCGACTTCCAACTGGTCGATGAGCATATACCAATGCCCGCGGGGTTCGTTATACTCGACCCCAAAGCCCCAGCCATTGAACAGCAGCGGCATAAAAGGGAATTCACTCAGCTTGTCGTAGGTGACCAGATCCGTGCTGTATCCTTTTTTGTACCTACTTTTGCCGACAGGTCTGGGTTCTTTGGTTTGGAGCCACGAATCGTATTCCAGCGGGTAGGCTTTACCCCAATTGGCCGGATCATATTCCCCGTCGGCGATGGTAACTGGTTTGACCGGTTCAGGTTTCGGGGGGGCGCAGGCTATGAAAATAAAGCCTGAAATAAACCCCAAAGTTAGTCCGACGGCGAGGATTTGTTTCCCAGTCATAGTCATCTCCTTATAGCTTTATCA
>JADFXY010000392.1:0-4227 GCA_015233355.1 Deltaproteobacteria bacterium
CGATTGAATCCGGGCCTCGGTCGGCCGGGTGTCCACCCCAATGCTGTTGAATTAGTCCAACGATGCCATGGGGGTACACCTGTAAGGGCGACGCATGCGTCGCCCCTACGGCACGCATTGCCCCAATACCCAGGACGTCGCCGCCGGGCTAACCTGGTGCGCCTCGTTGGGGCTTGTTTTGAATCGGCTATTTTAAAATTCAGCACTATTGGCCGGCGGTTAAGTTGATGACATCTTCATCTGGTTAACTCCCGTCCTACTAGCAGAATAAAAACAATGATGAACAACCAGGTCAAGGGATTTACAAAAAATTGACCTGCAAATAACCCGATAACTACAGCCGCTGGAGCAATCAGCCACATCCATTTTTTATTTATCACGACCGGGCTCTCTTTTTGTCGGGGCAGTGAGGATGTTTCTATAATCTCTATCAAATTATCGGGTGGTTGGAGACGCGTCTTCTTCGCCTAACTTATAGGTTATCATCGCATTGTTGTCAATGTGATTCCGGCCGGGTGGCCGGCTGGAATTTTCATTGGCCGGCCGATTCCAAATATGGTCCGAAGGAGCGCTCTAGGTTAGCCCGGCTAAACATCTTGGTAGCCCAAGGCATCGGCCAAGAGGAGCTTGCTCCTGACAAAGACTCCATTCCCCCGGCCGATTTCTTCTTCATGCTCATCGTAAACAACAGACTCGGCGATAATCTGGGCTCTGGTTTTGTTGACCACCCGTCCAATGGATTTCATGCGGCCGGAGGAGATGGGTTTGGTCAAATAAGTTACGAATGATGTGGTTAATACAAAACGATCCGGGACGATGGAATTTGCGGCGAAGAATGCCGCGTCGTCAAGCATCTTAAAATAAACGGAGCCGTGCACGGCCCCGGCGGCATGAAACAGGGCCCGGTCAACCTTAATCTCTATTTCGGCGCGTTCATGGGACACTGTGATGCGAGGTTTAAATATCTCATTGATGGGGGCGGCCAGGTACATTGTCTCCAGCGCCCGGTAATGCAACTCCTCTTTCATTTGTGTCTCCATTAACCAGGCTCTAGATCGTATCTTCAATTTCGTTTTCAAACTGCCCCCATACTTCGGGTAACTCCTCCGCCAAAGGAAGCAGTTCATTTTCGTTTAGCATGAAGCCGTAAGCATGGATAAAAAAGTGGCGAAACCCTCTGAATTTATCGAGTCGGTTTAATAACTCATCAGAAATAATACCATGCTGGTTGGCTATGCCCAACAAATCTTTATGAGATGAGGAAGACGTGGGCACTGAGAGCTTCCGAGCTTTAAAAATCCGTTTGATGATGTTTTCCATACCGGAATAGCAGTGATGTAGGCTGGCCCCAATGGCTGCCAGTTCCACATATGTTTTTTCAGGACGGCCAATAGCTTCATGCATCACATCAAGCGTTTTTTCAATGTAATCTTTTTCAATGGAGATTTCTTCAAACAGGTTGCTCATATATCTTGATCCCATTCTGCTCGACAGCCTCGGTAAAACGTGATTTGTTTGTCAAATTTACCACATCAACGGGCTTAGAAAGTGATCGTAATAACTTGCCGTAAAAATCAAAAAACGCGTTCGGCGAAATTCCCCTGACCGCCAGATCTATATCATTTGCCTCTGTCCCTTTTTCAAGGCAAGAACCGAAAAGGAACAATTCCTGCACATCAAACTTCTTGGCCCAGAATATAATGATTTGTCTGTCATCATCACTGATCATAAATCTTGTCCTCATTGACATGGGAATGGCGACGCTTCGCCGGCCTCCTGTTTGAGATCATTCTTCGTCCAGTATTGAGCGGATGACTTCCAGCATTTGCCGATTATTGTATGGCTTGTTGACGAACCCCTTGGCCCCGGCCGCGACGGCGTCCTTGCCTGGACCATCGGCGGAATACCCGCTGGCGATGATGACCTTTATCGACGGATCAAGGCCCAAGAGGCCTTCGAGGCATTGCTTACCACCCATCTCAGGCATGATCAGATCCAGGATGACCACGGCTATCTCCTTGCCTCGGGCCTGGTAGACATCCAGGGCTTCTTTGCCGTTGGAGGCCTCGATAACATTGTAACCGGCATTGGTCAAAAGCCTGGCGCCGAGGTCGCGGATGGACTCTTCGTCATCCACAAGAAGGATGGTTTCAGATCCACCTTGCGACATCTTCCTTTCTCCGGCTTCTTTTTTTTCCTCATCCGAAATAAGAGCGGGAAAATAGATCTTAAAGGTGGTCCCTTGTCCCGGTTCGCTGTAACACATTATGTGACCACCGTGCTGTTTCACGATTCCGTGGACCATTGACAGGCCGAGCCCCGTTCCCTCGCCTACGCCTTTGGTCGTGTAAAACGGCTCAAAGATGTGCTCTAAGGTGTCTTTATCCATCCCTGTGCCGCTATCCGTAACCATCAGTCGGACGTAGCGGCCGCGTTTGACGTCAAAATGCGTTTTCGTATACTCCTCGTCAAAGGTGAAGTTTGCGGTTTCGATGGTCAAATTGCCGCCATCAGGCATGGCGTCCCGGGCATTCACCACCAGGTTCATCAGGATCTGGTCCACCTGGGTCGGATTGGCCTTGACCGCGGCCAAATCTTCGGCCGGCCGGATCTGAATGTTGATCATCTTGGGGATGGTTCTTTCAATCATGTTCCGCATTTCATTGATGCGGGAATTCAGGTTCAGGGGCTGAAGTTCGACCTCCGTCTTCCGGCTGAAGGTGAGCAGTCCCCGGACCAGCTCGGCTCCCTGCCTGGCGGATTCGCGTATCTTCGTTAGATCGGGCCGGTAACGTTCAGGCAATTCTTTATCGAGGAGAAGGAATTCCGAGTATCCCAGCCCCACCTGCAAGATATTGTTGAAATCGTGGGCGATGCCTCCAGCCAGGGTCCCGATTGCTTCCATCTTTTGAGCTTGAAAAAGTTGCTTTTGGAGAATCCGCAGTTGGGTGACATCCCGAATGACGGCCAGACTGACCTTGCCCCAGAGAGGATCATCCCACGATATGGCGTCGAAGAGCACGTTAAGAAGAGCCCCGTCTTTCTTGATGTACTCATAAGGTACCTCATGAACTTCGCCGACCGTCCAAAATAATTCGATGAAATTATTTCGTGTGGCTCTTGATTCGGGGGTCATGATCGATTCAATGCCGGTCCCTATGATTTCATCACGATCATACCCTAATGTTTCGAGCCATTTCTTGTTGACATCCCTAATAATCGAACCCTGGTCTATCGACTGCATCATCACGGGAGCGTCATCGTAAATCCGGCGGAAACGATTTTCACTCTCTCGTAGTTCCGCTTCGGCCTGTTGCCGGAGGGCGATTTCCTCCTGCAAAGCCCGGTTGGCTTGTTCCAACTGGATGACTTTTTGTTCCAGCTTGTGAATGAGAACTTCTCTGTATTCCTTGAGCAAACCTACTACATGACCTTCCGGCGCGCGGTTTGGGGGCAGTTCCCCGCCGGCCTTTTTGGCCAAAACCTCCTGGATGCAGTCTCTGAACTGTTCCGGCTCGACGGGTTTGATGATGAAGGCGTCCGCCCCCAGGTCCAGGGCTAAGCGTTCATCGTTGGGCTCGGTATAGGTGGCGGTATAAACAACGAAGGGAATCGTTTTTAGCCGCTCATCGGCCTTCCATAGACGCAGGAGGGTGTACCCGTCCATAACCGGCATCAACAGGTCGGAGATGATCAGGTCAGGCAGTGCCGCTCGCGCGCTAGTCAGCGCCTCAGCGCCGTGGCGGGCCTCGTCTACGACATAACCGTGACTTTGCAGGAGAGCCCGCAGCAGGTAGAGGTTATTTGGGTTGTCGTCCACAATCAGCACGCGAATCATGGGATAGCCTCCTCACCGGGCGAGCGGAGAAAGTGTTCCACACCGGCCAACCCCTTTTATTACTGGTTGATTTCATTATGTTCCGTTTTCCGCTATGCTCCCGGCGATCAAAAGCGCTTTGGGGGTAAGCGACAGCCGCATGGCTCCTTGGCGTTTTTTTGGGACCATCGGATAAAAGGTAAGATCACAGACATTATATCAGATTGTCATGATAACACCAGAATTTTCGGCATGGCGGGCGGGGTGAACGGAAGGGATATTTTTAAGCCGGGTAAATCAAAACAGGCTCAGAAACGGAGCCGAATGAATGAAGGGCAAACGCATGAAATATTCCTTAAACGGCTCAGTCCAAATAAGCTCCGAAGGAGCGCTCTATGTTAGCCCAGGGC
>JADFXY010000393.1:0-4218 GCA_015233355.1 Deltaproteobacteria bacterium
GACCGGCGTTTTGATGAGTGTGCCTATGTGGTGACGCATGGGCAAGGTGTTATTTGTCAGCACCTTTCGCAACACTCGTTGAACCGCCGGTCTCGTTTTGTGGAGGAGAAAAATTATGAGCAAGAAGAGCAAACACCCCTGGAAAGAGATTGTGTCTTTTGAAGCCAACGTTAATTCCAATAAGACGAAAGAGGCTGAAAGCGCCGGGCCTCCGCCGGGTGTGTATCTGGCCAAGTTTATCGCCGCCAAGCCGGTTGAACGTAAAAAGGAAAATGGAGCGGTCTTCGTCGCCAACTACTGCCTCGAAATTAAAGACGTGATTAAGATTAACGGCGAAGAACCGACTCCCGAGCAGAGAGACCAACTCAAGGGCATGAGGGTCTTTGATGATTTTCCATTTCCGGCAGAAGGTGAACGAGCGGGCGACAGAAAACGTCGAATCATATGTTTCAAGCGTCTTGGGTTGCTTCATGAGACCGGCGGGGCTATCACAGTAAAGACATTCCAGGCCGTAGTGGGGAAAGAAGTCATTATCACCGTCGAGACGCAGCCATTCAACGGAAAATACGTCAACCGGATCGCCTTTTCCGGGTACGAAAGTCCAGAAGATTACCACGGTGGCCATGACGGCGGCTGTGAGGCATTCCCGTTTCTTCACCAGCTCGAACGCAATACCTTGACCTGTGAGAATCGGCCGGATTGCTGATTATGGCCGAGCGGCTTAATAAAAGAGGAAAAGATTAACCCGTGAGATGAACAGTTTTCTTTCTTTTATTTAGACGGTTTAATTCCGTGGAGGGAAGCGCAATGGAGCAGGCAAGGAGTATTGAAGACATGGACTGGATAGACCTTGAAGAACACTTTCGCCAGAATATAATGAATGTGGAAGGCGTGGTTTATCTACTTGGGTTAGGTGCCGCTGGTGAATTTCCGTTGAATCCGGATAAAGTTGGCCAATTATTAGACGACACTGAAGACAAAGTTGAATTGTGCCGAAAGGCGTTTGCGCAATTGCTGACTATTCACCTTGAACTACTCAGAAGTTCAAAAGCGTGCGGCGGTGGCCGTAAATCACAATTAAGGACTTGTGCCGAATAAAAGAAAGAATTGGTCAAGCCCATATCGGTATCTTTAACTGAAATGTCCATAGGTGAGGGCACGGCGGATTCGTCACCCTTACCTGTGGACATCAAGAAGCCCGGCAGAGACGACAGCGGCGGTATGGTAGATAGAATATCCTCTCTTTTATCCGGCCCGAGTTTGCCCGCCGGAGGCAATGCCAGGGGAAAAGTAGTAAATTTAACTAAAAAGTGTTTCGACAGGTCTGATTTTACGAGGCAATAAAAGGGCCGAATCCGCCGGAGGCCCTGTTAATTTCACCCCACCCCCTCCGGTCGACCGGGTGACTGCCTGGCCCAGGTCCGGGTGACTGGAACGACTGACCAGGACTGGAGTACCGCATTACTTTTTAGTCCGGAGGGTGGATACTCCATTACTTTTTATCTTGACCTATCCAAGGCCGTGATTTCAAATCGCACCTTGATGAGCAAGAATCGGGTTGTCAGAATTCTGACAAAGCGATTGACCCGGCGCCGGCCCTGCCCGGCAACCACCGGCGACGGCCACCTTAGACTATCGCATACAGTATGCCGACGGTAGGATGTGTGGCCATGGATGATCTGGTTGCCGATACATCAAACGACACGTATCATCATGATATATCACAACGATTACGAATATAGGTTATGCGTAAAAACGAGACGAGAGGCGCAGGATAAGAGGCATGAGGCGACAGGTGAACAGGTAGGTGCGGACGAGATGATGGAGACGAACAGGTAGACGCAGGATGATGATGGTGATGACACGATTGGTCGTGATGAGAGCGACGAGGTTGTCACTTGGTCATGTTGAGGACACAGGTTGATGTGACGTGGTTGGCGACAAGACGTGAGGTCAGGTGATAAGGTTGATGCGGTTGGCGTGACGGTGGGCATAGGGTAAGGTCTACCTCAGACAGTTGGCACGGTAGTAGGTGGGCCAAAGACTGTGGCGCTGACTACATGAATAAGAGGTAAGAAAGATGAAGGCCGGGAGCGAACATCCTGGCCTTTACTTCTTGACCAGTTGAATCACCTTGCTCTGCTTCGGCTTGAGTAGATCACCGCTGAGTTCCGCAGCATCCCGAACCCGTTTATCTGAGAGGTGGGCATACCTGGCCGTGGTACTGGTCTGTTTGTGGGTCAATAGCTTCCCCACTGTGTACAAGTCCACCCCATTGCTGACCAGGTGGCTGGCGAAGTTATGCCGGAGGCCGTGAAAGCGGAAGTTGTCTGGCAGGTCTGCGGCCTTCCGAATCCTGATCCAAGGGCCTTTGAAGTCGGTTCGCTGGCCACCGTTACGGCCGGGGAAGACGTAATCAGAGGAACCGCGGTCTAACCCTTGTAGTGAGGCCAGGGCGTCGGCGCTGACCGGGATAGTCTCAGTCTTACCACCCTTGGGTTCTCGTAGTGTGATCAGACAACGGTCAAAGTCGATATCCGCCCAGGTCAGTTTGAAGAGTTCCCCTCTGCGGACCCCGGTCAACATGGCTAACCGGACGAAGGCCACGGTTTCCCGGCACGGCCAGGAATCCAGAACATCATTTAGCCGTTGCATTTCATCATCTGACAAGAACTCGGTCACCTGGTTGTCTAGTTTGGGAATTTCAACTCGGTCAGTCGGGTTTTCGCCTTTATATAAGTTCCACCGCTTAGCCAGATTATAGATTCGGCGCAGCAAGACAATCTCGTGCTTTATACTGGCTTTCGTGAAGCATCGACCATGTTGATTGGTTTCCTGACGCATTTCTTTTTTCATCCGTTCAACATCAATCGGACTAATTGAATCAAGTTTCTTACTCCCGAAGCGGGGTCGGAGATGTTTGCCATAGTTATATTGGTCGATTTTCCAGGTCTTTTTGTGTTCCTTAGCCCACGGCAGGAAATGTTTTTCCCAAAGCTCATTCAGGGTGATCGTGGGCTTCTCTTTTTTTTTAATGCCCAAAGTCCCTCTGACCATATCGGCTTTTAACGTTGCCTCAGTCTCACGGGCAATGGTCAGGTTATTACAGAGTTTGGCCACGGTCTGCCCTTTCACCTTGGCCGACACACGATACCTCTTGTCCCGGCCGAAGGCGGCGCCACACTTTTTACATTCTTTAGCGTCCAGCTTACTGCTGGTCCGGCATTGATCGCAGTAGATGAAAATGGCCATGTTGCACCTCGAATTTAGTCAGGAATCATTCCTAAATTTGCGTACCCATTGCGTACCCGTTTGCATCCTAAAAAAGCAAAATAAAGCCTACCCTGGGTAAGATATATACCACGTAACTGGCACAGTTGTCAAGGGAAATCATAAGGCAGGAAAAATAAGGAAAAGATACTTCGCTTGAATGGCATTCAAGAGGTCGTCGGTTCGATCCCGTCCAGCTCCACCAAAAGAAATCAAGGACTTAGCCAGAAATGGTTTAAGTCCTTTTTTTGTGGTGCGCACCGATTGGTCGTAGTGTTTGGTTGGGCGTACCCGGCCGGGCGCGGAGATAAAAAAGGCCGACTGGTCGAGCCAGCTCACCTAAGTTTTGGTCCCTTTTAGGGCGCAGTGGAGAAAGGGTTGAATACCGCGTCTTGTTAGCCTCTTCCTCCAGTTGCGTCACTCTCGATCAGAATATCCCGAATCTCGCCCGGCGCTTTCGCCACCGCACCACGCCAGCGCCCAAAGCCTCCGTGGGCGTTTACCGCCTTCACCCATTCCTCTAAATAAAAGTGCTTAACCTTATCTTGCTCCGTGTCCTGCCCTTTAGTCTCCAAGACGAGCATTTCGCCATTAACCAACCGCACCAGGAAGTCGGGCCGGTATTTGCGCACTACCCCGCGATAAATGTAGAGAACCTCAAACCCCAGGTGATCATTCTTGGCCCAGGAGGCAACCTTCTCGCTGTCGTCCAACACAAATGCGTCCGCTGCTTCCCAGGTGCTATCATAGACGCAGACGTTGATGTGCGATTTTTTTGTACGCTCGCATGGCTTGCCGGTATACCAGGTGCGCATTTCGCCAGTGGCGCGGATGGAATGGTCAGAGTCGAACACCGGCGTCAGCCGTTCGGTGTTTTCCTGCCGTATCGCCTCCCAGACGTGCTGCACGACACGCGACATATTGAGGGTGATGATCAGCCGACGGCGC
>JADFXY010000394.1:0-4198 GCA_015233355.1 Deltaproteobacteria bacterium
ACCAGCCATAGGGAACTTCAGCCGTCGTGGTATATTCTATTCAAAGGAAACCGCTTTAGGGGCCGGCTGACCTCTTGACCATCCTGCTGACACGTAACCTGCCGTATTTCCCAGGGCGTTGCCCTGGGCTAACCTAGTGCGCCCTTTCAGGGCTTAACCGGAATCGGCCATTTATTAAAATCAGATCCGATTCCCCGGCACTCAGGACTGCGCTTCGCTGGGCAACCTAGTTCGCCCCTAGTGGGTCAGCCAGGTTTTCCTGACACTTTTTCACGCCGACCCCAGATGTAATCGGGCGCGTCCGGTCCGCAGTTAAACAATAAGTCTATGATGGACACGAAATGATCAAACGGAGAATAACATTGCGAATACTCTGGAAAACCAGAATAATCTTTATAAATCAAGCTAATCCCCGCGGCTGTAAATTTGCCCTGATCTATGTAGTCCTGGGCTGATGGACCAGAGACATAGATCTGAGTCTTTAATTTGACCAGCAGGTCCAGCAGGCGGTCGCCGGCTTTGCCTTCCGGTTGATAATCCCTGGAGTCTTTAAAGACGGACTTGATGCCCAAGAATTCGGCGGCAATATGTTTAATCAGGAATTGATTAAGCTCACTTAAGGTCCCCCAAGACCGTCCTAAATAGACTTCCTCGAAAAACTCTCTATAATCCTTAAAAAATGGGGCCTTAATATAATTTTGAGTAATCGTCTTCCAATGTTTCTTTTGCCAACCGGAGTCCTTTAACTCCACCTCACAGATTAATCGGTTCAAATTGGTTCCAGCCGGGATGGATATCCATTGGGCTCCCGATGGGGTTTTGATTTTATTCCGGTGGCGCCAGTCATTTTTAGTAAACTGGACATCGTCATAAAATACAAATACTTCAACATCATGGATAATGTCGAAGTATCCTTTCCAGGGAATATAATTTGACTGTAAAACAGCGACTTTCATCTCGACGCCTAATCACTTGCACGAAGATTGACATTATCCCCGGCCGGCCGGGTGGGGCTTTACGGCGCACCGGGTAAGACCACGGCCTTTATGACCAGCATGAAAAGTAGGTGTCTAGATTAGATAACAATGCATCTAATACCGCCTGATCGACGGCCTGTCCCAGTTTTGTTGACACGGCCAGTGCCCGGTCAATATTCGGTGGCTGTTCAGACAAAATCCCGGCGTTACTCCGGGGAAGCAGGTCCAGGCCGTAGATTTTATTCGGCCTGGCTCGCGGCGCGACCCAGCGGGCCACCGGTGTTGCCGTGGGCAAAGGGCCGGCATAATAATGATACAGCGCCAGCTCTAATTCTCCGGCATGGGATCCGGGACACATCCCCAGGCCATTTCCGAGGTGGGCGAATTCGTACAGATTGATCACCACGATGGGGACAGGGCGGCCCAAGCTGCCCTGAGCGCCGGCAATGGACGCTTCGATCACCCGGCCGTGATTATGGGCGTGGCTATTGATCAGGGCCACAAATCGCCAGGGACTTCTTAAGGCGGCCGAAATGATCTGGCTCAGGCTTTGCCCCAGCAGGTCAAAATTGACGGCGACCGTCCCCGGAATCGACTCCGCCCCGGGACTAGGCGTATAAGCCAGATCGGGCATTACCACGGCCCCATATTGGGGATGAGCCAACAAATTTTCGGCTGCGTTCCGGGCCGCCCCGCGGGCAATGGCCGTATCGCAGCCCAGAGGCAAATTAGGCCCATGTTGTTCAGTGCATCCAACCGGCAATAACAGCCCGCACCTCTTGTCGGGGTCGGACAACAGTCGTTGCACTTCAAAAGTGGTTAGCTCATCCAGCCTGACAGATGTCATTGACCAACTCCGGCGCCTTATCGTCGCGATAGTAGATCCATTCCGATAAGCCGCACTGCCAATCGCGGCATGACCGGCAGGGTTCAAAATCAAAATTCCCCATCCAATGCCGGCGGCGAATCTCAGCCAGGTGGCCGTTCCAGACCTCGGCAATGGACTGAAAATTCAGGTCGCCGTAATAATATTGTCCGTTCCAGGCGGCGTCACATTGGGCGACCTGGCCGGTGACATGAATCGACATAGTCCGGGTCAACCAGGGACAGGGAAAGGTTCGGCTTTCGGGAGGTAAATCAAGGTTGGCCGCCTCCACGCCCGTCCCCCAGCCCAGCCGCTGCCGCAGCTTTAAAGTCACTGGTTTGTGGCGGAACGTCTCTTTAAACAACTCCATTTCGTGCCGGTTGTCGTCTTGTTCGATGAACTGGAGAATAAGCTCCGGATGCTTTGAATTTAGTTCTGCCTTAGTCTTAAGGATGGCCTCAATATTGGCCATGACCCGATTAAAATCGCCGCCGCGTCTGATCTTGGCGTAGGTCTCGGAAGTGGCCGCGTCTAAGCCGACGATAATTTTGTGCACTCCTGTTTTGACCAATTCGACACAAAATTTTTCGTCAACCGCGGCCAGGTTGGTATTCAGGTTGACCTGAGACAGGCCGCGTTCCACCGCATACTTAATATAGTCGAGGGCTCTATCTTTTAACAATAAAACTTCGCCCATAATGGCCAGCCACAGTTGAGTCTGGTCCGGGGAATAGAGGGCGATGTCGTCAATTATCTTACGGTATAAATATTCCGGCATGGACCCGATGGGGCGGGTCAACTGCCCCTGGGGGCACATGACGCAACTTAAGTTACATTTGTTAATGGTTTCAATGATCACCACCGGAGGATAGGTATAATGCTTTAGGGTGGTGACGATCTTGTCATATCCTCTTGGTTTTTGCATGAGTTATCCTTTAAACACACAGCCGGCTTTAATAAAGAAATTATCCGGCACCGTCACGTGATCCGTGACCACGGCCCCGGCCCCGATAAAACAGTTAGATCCTACGGTGACGCTGCCGCAGATGGTGCAATTGGGTGATAGGAAGGTATTCTCCCCAATGACGGAATCATGGTTCACCACCACCCCCGGCCAGATCACGGCCGCCCGACTGAGGTGTGAAGACACGTCGACAATGGCCCCGGCCATAATAATTACACCTTCCTCCACCTGGACCGAGGCGGCCACATATGACCGGGGGTGAATTAAGCGAGGTAAGGCATAACCATCAGCTAAAATTTGGGTGGTTATTTTTTTTCTTTCGGGCAGATAATTGTATCCAACCGCGTTGATCAGTCCGAATTGACCGGGCAAAAAGTTAGTCAAAACGTCCTGATATGTTCCAACAACGTCTGGTCCGGGATAAAAGTCGTCGATAAACCCGGCGAATTCAAACCCGCAGTCAGAGACCAGGTGTTGGATTATGCGGCCGAAATCTTTTGACCCATATACTAAAATTTTCATTATTTTTTCAAAATAAATTGCAGGTACTTAAACAGGCCTCGGGACAGGGGCAAAATTTCCCGAAGGTAGTCTTCCACGACCGCGGCGTCCTGGGCCGACTGTTCGTGCAGGACTTTTCCCTGGCCGGCATACCACTGGTAGGTTACCCGGCATTCACTGAATCCGGCAGCCAGGGCGTCGGCCTCAAACTTGTCCGGATCAATCCCGCCCAGGGTCGACTTCAGATATTCAGCCGCGTCAAACACCTCTTTGGCGATGCCGAATTCGTCATACACCCGTTCGCCGGTATAGCAGACCGAGTCGATTTCCCGTTTAACCATCCCGGAATAACCGGGATCATGGCAGCCCGCGAATTGGGACACGTTGTCCCAAAAATATTTGTTCGGCTCCAGATCGATGTAAACATAACCACCTGGTTTAAGCACCCGATAAGCCTCACGAAGAACTCCGGTATAGTCCTTCAGATGATGCAGAAAGGCATAAGCCGTAACCAGATCAAAGAAGCCGTCTTGATAGGGTGTGGATTCGGCGGAGGTATTATGGATGGTGATTTTGCCGCTGGATAGGTCTATCCGGTCCAGCATGGGTTGGGTGATATCCACTCCGTGGATGTGGTCAAACAGGTCTAGGGCCAGATTAATAATAAAACCCGTTCCGCAACCCAGGTCAAGCAGCCGGTCCCCACTCAAGCAACGCAGGCTTTGCAGAACATTTTTAACCTTAGCTTGATTTTCCGGTTTAAAGTGAGGTTCCCGTTCGTTATAGACTGCTGCCATTTTGGAATGGACTTCAATATTGGCTGCATTAATGTCGATCATTGGTCAGGTCATCTCCATTTTCAATAATTTCTTTAATCAAGTAGCGCGGCCG
>JADFXY010000395.1:0-4169 GCA_015233355.1 Deltaproteobacteria bacterium
CTCACGAATTGTGGAACGTTACTTCTCGATTCTAAATTCACGACCGGGTCTCGACATTGGCTTGCGTCTGGCTTAAGTTAATGACATTGAAATGTAATCAGAAACGAAGAAGATGACCGAGTCAAGGCAATCGTCTAATTCATCCGTTTGCCCTGAGCAGCTTTCGAATCAACCCGGCCATCTCCCTAACATCCAGCGGCTTCATCATAAATCCTTTAAAACCGGCCTCTTTAGCCTCTTCTTCATTCATTGTTTCACTAAATCCGGTGCAAAGAATTATCGGGATTTCAGGATGGACGCGCATTATTTCCCGGCCAAGTTTTTTCCCGGTCATATTCGGCATGGTCATGTCGGTGATGACTAAATCAAAATTCTCAGGATGTTCCAAAAAGGCTTCCAACGCCTCTGCGCTGTTTGTTTTGCCCGTAACTTTATAACCAAGGCGATTCAGTTGTTCTTGACCAATTTCAACCAAGCCTGGTTCATCATCTACGAAAAGTATTCTCTCCGCCCCCCCTGGTATGGCTTCGCCGTCCGAGTCTACTTGTTCCATCCGTTTATCCGATAACGGGAGAAGAATATTGAAGACGGCTCCCAGCCCCGGTTCGCCGGCCACGCTGATATCACCGCCATGGCTCTTAACTATGCCGTGGACGATGGCCAAACCCATGCCCGTCCCTTTGCCTTTCTCCTTGGTGGTGAAAAAGGGCTCAAAGATCCGGTCCAATATGTTTGGTTCTATGCCGTGCCCCGTGTCGCTGACCGTTAGTTTAAGGTAGCTCCCCGGGGATAAGTCAAGGTATTTAAGCGATGAATCGGCATCAAGAATAAAGTCGCTCAGCCCGATTGACAGTGTCCCGCCGTTCTCTTGCATGGCGTGGGCTCCATTGACGCAACGATTCAGTAAAACTTGGTGAATTTGAGAGGGGTCACCCAGAATGGTTGACCTCTCGGCAGATATGCTTTGTTTGAATATAATATTAGAGGGTAAGGAGGCCCTAAGCAATTTCAGAGCGTCTTTTATAATTTCATTAAGTTCAAAGATTTTTTTCTCCTGGCTGGACTTCCGGCTGAGTATTAATATTTGTTTGACTAAATCCTTGGCTCTCTGGGCGGCCGTCAATATCTCCTCTATAAATCCAGGGTTGGGCAGGCCCGATTCCGCATCACTCAGGGCCATTTCCGCATAGCCAAAGATAGAGCCGAGGATATTATTAAAATCATGGGCAATTCCTCCAGATAGGGTCCCAATGGCCTCCATCTTTTGGGTTTGGCGGAGCCGTTCCTCGATGTCCTTCCGGTCCGTAATGTCCTGATTCAGGCCGATCAGCCGGATAGGTCGGCCTTCGGCGTCTCTGATAACCATGCCGTTCGTTTTTATGCACCTCACGGACCCGTCGGGACGAATGATCCGGAAGTCGAAATCGTACGTCTTCTTTCCGCCAAGAGCGGCTCTTCTTTCATCCTGGACCATAGCCCGGTCATCGGGATGCAGGCAGGTTTCCCAAACTTCAGAACACACGGGGAAGGCCTCCCGGGCCACCCCGTAGATCTCGAACATCCGATCATCCCAGAACAAGACATTATTTTTGAGGTCCAGGTCCCAGATGCCCAGATGTCCGGCAGTCGTAGCCAGCCGGAGGCGTTGGCCGGCTTCCAAAAGGGCTTCCTCAGCCATTAGCTTGGCCAAGGCTATGGCCACATAATCCACCAGTTCCTCCAGCAAAGCAATTTTTTCGGGAGAGAAGCGTCCGATACCCCTATCGTTGAATTGAAACAATCCGAAGGTCTCATCCTGCAAACGGAGCGGAATCAGGGCCACCGACTCATATCCCTCGCCGTTACAACGGTTGCGGGTTTTCGCCTGCCGGTCCGCATCAGTGGTGGAAGCCAGCAGTCTTGTCGTGTTGTTCGACCAGAAACTGCCGTGCTTGCTGAAAAAGGGCTTGGCCGGATCAAAACGGCCGCAGATGATGTTGCCGCACATGCATTCGTACGCGGGATAACCGGCCTTGTCGCGGATCAACTCTCCCGCCTGGTCATAAGCGCAGAGCTTGTTCTCGGCCCGGACGAATTCTTTAGAAAACCCTCTGGTTTCGTAATAAGGAAAATCTTCTCCCTGCCGCAACCGAATTCCGATGCCCTCGCACCCGGTGAGATTTTGAAAGTAGAAGGCCAGGTCCTGCATTAATCCACGCAAGTTATTTGAATTATAACAAATATGTAGTAAGCCGAGTGTCGCATTGCGGACCTCTTCCGCCCACCTTCGATCATGAATCAACTCCCACTCGCGCAGGGCGCGGGCCACCGTCCGGGCTATCGCTGCGAAGGACTCCGGAGTCTTGACCACGTAATCCAACGCTCCTGATTTCAGTGCTTCGACCGCAATTTGTTCATTACCATAGCTGGTCATGATCAAGACAGGAAAGAGACCGGCCTCCGGGGGGGAACTCAAGACCTCCACCGCCCGGCCGTCCGGCAGATTCAAATCCATCAGGGCGATATCCGGCCGATAGGCCGCCACGCACTCATGGTATTCCCGCAGCGTACCGACCACCTTGATATCCAGGCCATCCGGGTCAGCGGTTTCTAAAGCCCGCCGGATAGCCTCGGCGTGGGCCGGTTCATCTTCCACGATCAATATTCTTTTTGGGGTTGAATCCATGTTGGTTGCCCGTTACTGGTTGCTCATTACTGGTTATTCGTGTTGGGCTCAAAATAAGTTCGAGGTTTTTTATGGTCTTAATCTCAATATTGCCTGGGCGGCTAAACCTAATGGGTACGTGTTTAGCCGTCAGGAGCTATTAAATTGGGTCATTTTAAACCCAAACCAGGCACAAATAACGATCAGAGGGGACTTTGGTTCCAAATCAGCCAGTAGTCGCCGAGTGTCTCCATTAAGGAGACAAATTGCTTAAAATCCACCGGCTTGACCAGATAGCTGTTGGCGTGGCTTTCATAGGCCTTGGCCTTGTCCGCTTCGGCCGCCGAAGTGGTCAAGATCACCACCGGGATCCGGCTCAGATCGGGATCCGCCTTGATGGTTTTCAGAACCTCCAGGCCGTCTACTTTGGGCAACCGCAGGTCGAGCAAAACAACGCCCGGCCGCGGGGACTGATCCGGCCGGCTGAATTCCGCCCGGCGATACAGATAATCTAAGGCCGCCTGCCCGTCCGGCACACGCACCAGCCGGTTGGCCACGGGAAAATCTTCAAAATTACGCCGCACGATTTCGGCATGGGCCATGTCGTCTTCCACCAGGAGAACTATAACCGGCTCGCCTTTCATGGCTTCCCCCCTTTCGGATCATTTTTGATTGGTTTACCAGGGCATTGCCGCTGGGTTAACCTATCACGCCCGGTTAGGGCTTAATCGAAGTTGACCATTTAATAAAGACCGCACATCATGAACCCGCAACGCGGAACCAGCAACCGTCAAACTATATCATTCTTAACCGCTTCCGGGAGGGTAAACCGGAAACAGGTCCCAGACCCCGGTCCTTGCGACTCCACCCATATGCGCCCTCGATAAAGCTCCACGATCCTCTTTACGAGCGCCAGGCCCAGCCCTGTCCCGAGCATCGTCTGATTAAGTTTCTCGAACAATCCAAAAATCTTGTCATGAAACAGCGGGTCGATCCCCAGGCCGTTGTCACGCACAAAAAAAATCATCTCCTCGCCGCATCTTTCCACACCGGCCTCGATAGCCGGCACCGGCTGATCTCCCATGAACTTAACGGCATTCTCCAGCAAGTTCTGCCAGATTTCCACCAACCGGGGCCGGTCGCCACACAGAATAACGGGCTCGCCGTTCAAACGCACCTCCACGCCCCGTTCTGCGATGCCGCCGGCGACCATACTCCGGGCTTCCTCGAATAGTTCCTGAAAGGTAACCCGGACGGGGGTATTGCTCATCCGGCCGATGCGCGATATCTCCAGCAGCGCCTCCAGCAACTGGCCCATTTTGTCGGCCGCGGTCCGAATATAGTACATATCCTTTTCGATCCGTTCGGCATCCGCCTTTGACAAGTCTTGTTCCAGATATCCCAGAAAGGTTTTGACCGTAACCAGCGGACTTTTGAGATCATGCGAGATCATATAGGTGAACCGTTCTATCTCGCTGTTTTTTTCCTGCAATTCAATCTCGTTTTGCCGGCGTTCAGTGATTTC
>JADFXY010000396.1:0-1383 GCA_015233355.1 Deltaproteobacteria bacterium
GGGGGATTGTGCTGTTACTGTATGTCGCGCATATCAGCCGAGAAATCACGGATTGAACACTGGCAAAGCCAGAAGGACTTCCCTGCAAAACAATTAGATTATGGTAACTTACTGGCGAGTTGTCATGGCAATAAAGGACGCCGCCCAAAGGAGCAGCATTGCGATGTTCGCAAGGGGGATTCTGCCATTTTGTACAATCCCGCCGATCAGACGCACAATGTTGCAAGCAAGGTGCAATATCTCCCTCATGGCATAATTAAATCAACTGATACAACATTTGATGCTCAGTTAAATGACGTCCTTAACTTGAACCTGGCCCGCTTGAAGAATAATAGAGAAAAAATTGCTGACGGTGTGTTTGATTTCCTTAGCAAGCAGGTTGGAACGATAACAAATAGCGAGCTGATCAAAGAGATTAACAAATGGAAATCTCAAGACGAAGATGGCTTCTTGAAAGAGTTTTGTGGCGTGGCGATTTATTTTCTTAAGAAGCGTCGGCAGCGTGTGTGACTTGGCGCTTTTTACATCATGTGGTTCCGATGCCTTCGTAACATTGCGGGGCAAGGCCAACAGTCAACGTCAAAGACGACATAGATTATCCATCACCAGCGGATGCGATTGAGGGAAAAGACATGTTCACCAAAACTTGCGTTTCAGCTTTACTATTGGTTATGATCCTGGGCTTATCGGCTTCGGCTCTAGCCCAATCAAGCCATCCGGCCGAGGATTCCCAGGTGTCCCATCATCACCGGGGACATCAGGAGGCCGCGGCGGCTGTCACCCTCGATGAATTGATCAAGACCGCCCTGGCTCGGAACCCATCGCTCCAGGCGGCGCGGCAAACCGTCGGGGCCAAGCAGGCCAGAGTCCTGGCGGAAAAGACCTTACCTGATCCGACTCTGTCATTTCAAACCATGGGTCAAGCCACTCCATTCAGATTGATGCAAGGTGATCCGTCTTCGGGACGAACGGTGAGTATCCAGCAAGATATCCCCTACCCTGGAAAGCTGGAACTGAAAGGCCAGATCGCCAATTCAGAAGCGGAAGCCGAACAATGGAATTACGAGCAAACTCGACGACAAGTAATGGCCGACATCAAAACGGCCTACTATGGTCTTTATTTAGTTTATAAGTCTGTTGAAGTAGTTGAAAAAAATCGGGACCTGCTCCGAACCATGGGCCGATTATCCGAGGCGAGATACCAGGCCGGTCAGGGTAACCAACAGGATATTCTTAAAGTTCAGGTGGAAATAACGAAACTTATCGACAAATTGACCCTATTGGACCAACGCCGGAGCACCACCGAAGCCTTGATCAATAGTCTGCTCTATCGTCAACCCGACACGCCCTTAGGGCGACCGGCCGAATTCACCAAATCCGAAT
>JADFXY010000396.1:1390-4169 GCA_015233355.1 Deltaproteobacteria bacterium
ACAAAACTTATCGACAAATTGACCCTATTGGACCAACGCCGGAGCACCACCGAAGCCTTGATCAATAGTCTGCTCTATCGTCAACCCGACACGCCCTTAGGACGACCGGCCGAATTCACCAAATCCGAATTACATTATTCACTCGACCAACTGAACCAGCTCGCCCAGAGCAATTCCCCCAAACTGAAAAACCAGGACCGGGAAATCCATCGCAATGAATACCAGGTGCAGCTAGCCAAACAGGAATTCTATCCTGATTTTTCGGTCGGCCTCAGCTATGTCGACCGGGATGAGATGCGGGAAATGTATGGCCTTATGGTAAGTGTTAAACTTCCCGTATATTTTTGGCGCAAACAAGAGCCTCAACTGCAAAGCGCCAAGTTGAACCTGGACAGTGCCCAGAAACAACGCGATAATTTGGGTTCCACCATAGCCTATAATATTAAAGAGGCTTATCTGACAGCCACCACCGCGGACAAGTTGATTCAGCTTTACACGACAACGGCCATTCCGATGGCCAAACTCACCCTTGAATCATCTCTGGCTTCATATCAGACTGGAGCGGGAGACTCTCTCTCGGTAACAAACAACGTAATTACATTATTGGATTACGAACTGAAATACCATGAGGCCGTGACGGATTTTCAGAAAGCCTTAGCCCAAATGGAACCCATCGTGGGCGTCGACTTAACTGGTCCCGCTACCAGGCGCTCCGAGATCAAACACGATCATGCGGCAGATAAATAACCAAGAATGGTGCGTTACAACCTGATGATCTAATAAGGAGAAGAGTGATGCCCAGGGATAGTCTGACACCGCTGAAAGATATCTTGAAATTGGACCAACCAAGGCCCAAGGGGCGCGGGGTTATGTGGATCATCCTTCTCCTGGTGATTCTGGGGGGGGTAGCCGTGGCTGATCACTTCTACAACGATATGCGACTCAGCCGAAAGTTGATCGAGTCAGCCCGACATACCTATGCCCAATTGCGCAAACAGCCGACATCAGAGGCCCCCGGCTCCAAACCTGCCGGCGAGAAAAAGGTCCTGTACTGGCAAGACCCGATGAATCCGGCCCACAAGTCGGACAAACCTGGAAAAGCCCCGGACGGCATGGATTTGATCCCGATTTATGCCGATGAAAGTCCGGCTATCTCCAGCCCTAAGTCTGCCGGCGAAAAAAAAGTCCTGTACTGGCAAGACCCGATGAACCCGGCCCACAAGTCGGACAAGCCGGGGAAGGCCCCGGACGGGATGGATTTGGTTCCGATTTATGCCGATGAGGGAGGAGACAACGAAAAATTGCCCCCCGGCGCGTTGCGAATCAGCCCCAGGAAACAGCAACTTATTGGGGTCCAATTGGGTGAGGTTACTGAACAGAAACTGACTAAAACCATCCGGTCGGTCGGTCGATTAGCCTATGATGAAACTAAAATCAAGCGCATCCAAACGCGGGTTGACGGTTGGATAACTCGGGTATATGTGGATTTCACTGGAAAACTGGTCAAGAAAGGGCAACCCCTAATCAGCTTCTATAGTCCCTCATTGGTAAGCACGGGACAGGAGCTGCTCATTGCCAAGAAATCGAAAGATGCCCTGGCCGATAGCCCGTATAAAGAATTTGGACAGAGCACCCAAGACCTTTACGCGTCGGCCAAAAAACGGCTTAAGTTGTGGAATGTCTCTGATGCCCAAATCCGGGAAATCGAAAAACAAGGCAATCCATTGACCACGCTGACTCTTTTCTCGCCCAGCGGAGGTTTTGTCGTTGCCCGTAATGCTTTTGAAGGGCAACGGATCGCTCCGGAAACCGAACTTTACACCCTGGCGGATTTATCGACCATCTGGCTCCTGGCCGACGTATATGAGTACGAGCTGCCGCTGATCCAAATGGGGCAGCCGGGTGTCATGACGCTCCTTGCTTTTCCTAACAAAGTCTTTACCGGTAAAGTGACTTACATTTATCCCGAAGTTGACAAAGCGACCCGCACCATTAAGGTTCGACTGGAGTTCCCCAATCCGAATTTTCTTCTAAAACCCGACATGTATGCCAATGTAGTGTTCAGCATCGAGTATGGCCGGCAGACGGTTGTTCCGGATAGCGCGGTGTTGGATTCCGGCACGGAGCAACTCGTCTTTCTGGCCAAAGAGGGTGGATACTTTGAGCCTCGCCGAGTCAGGTTGGGACAAAAAATGGACAACTTCTATCAAGTCTTAGATGGCGTTAAGGTCGGCGACCGGGTGGTGACTTCGGCCAACTTTTTGATCGACTCGGAAAGCAAATTAAAATCCGCCATAAGCGAAATAGCTGGTGAAGCACCCGCCGAGACTAAAGAAAGGGGTTCCAACGGCGAAAGCCAGGCCGTCTTACCTAGCCAAAGCCGATCTGAGCAGACTCCGGTTAAGTTGAAATCAACTGGTAAAATGCCACCCACCGGTACCCATTCCCGGTATGAATCGGCTAACCAACCAAGGCCGGAAGAAAAACCCGCCGGCCACGCCGGACATGATCAACAGATACCGGCTGAGTTGCGGCCATCCTCGAGCCATCAACCCGACCAGGCGGCGCCCATGCCCACGGCCGCTCAGGAAAAGGCCCCAGACCATTCAGGTCATGGTCACACAAGTCACGAGTAACCAGTCACGAGCAACCCAATGTCATTAACTTAAGGTCAAGTGGGCTCATGTGTTGGTGGAAGACAAAAAGACTGGCGAGCCTACTTAACCGTTAGTTGTACAAAATAATTTTCTTATTTCTTGGCACACTTTTCTATTGAAAA
>JADFXY010000397.1:0-4145 GCA_015233355.1 Deltaproteobacteria bacterium
CTCAGCCATGGCGCTGCCGGCCATGATTAAATCAACAGTGTCTCCCTTTAGTTTTTTTCGTAGATTCCCTTTCGATATTCCGGTCTTTTCTGCCTTCTTCCGGTATTCGTTTTTTAGTTTCCCAAATTCTTTAGCACCTTGAAGAGACAAAGGAACGATTGGAAATGAATCAATCATCGCATCATAGGTTTTTTTGACTTTATCAACAAAACCAGCGTCATTGCCGTCATCTGCTTTGGCTATGCCGTAGTCGTGCTCATAGGGCGTCAAAATCGAAATCATAATTTTATCTTGATCGGAAGTAGTCTCAAGCCGCTTGTTCACCGCATCAAAAAAAGGAGACTCGGGATCATTCATGTATGAAACAATATTGGAATCGAGCAGGTATTTTTTCATAGCGCATTATAAATCAAAGTTGTTTTTGAACTCACGAATAAGGTTATTAAGTTTTTCCGATTCACCTTTAAGATTCCCTTCCCTACGAAATCGTTCAGCTACTTTCGCCCATTTGCCCTTATTTTCTCCGCTTGCCTCAGTCTTCTGCTCCGGCGTTTCATCACTTTCTATAATCACCCTGATGGGCGTATCCAGCGAAAGGTGCAGGCTGTTTACTTTATTGGGGAAATCCCTGACGGTTGTTTGCAGTTCCATGCCGGTTTCCTTTTTTGTTGTGGGCGCCAGATAAATAAAAGAAAGTCACAGAATCTGAGTTTATCTTACCAAAATCATAAATAAAATGGAAGCTTTTTCTCGATGCGATTGAGGAGGTCTTTTCTCTTGATTGGCCCAAAAGGAGGCATCAGGCGACTTCTTTGATAAATAATTCAATTCCATCAATCACGGGTAATGGGAGATTCTTATGGATCCGGAACAGGACCCATTCTTCCACCACCTCCCTGAGTTCCTCTCGACAGCTTTCGAGTGTTTCCGTATTGGCATAGACACCGTTACATTCTGGAATCTCACCGTAAAAGCTGCCGTCATCGGCCAAAATCTCGTACTTGGCGTGGCGTAGCGCCGCTTGAATGTATTCCAACAGCATCTCAAAGCCTCCAACGTTGCTCGGCATATCTTTGTCATTCTCATATTTCGGCTGAATATAGGAACGCATCCAAAAAATCTTTAGGGGTAACGACATGAATTCCTTTGTGTTCTTTTACATCATTGACTTTCTTGTCCCCACTGATGATCTTTTCCGCTCCGCCTTCTTCGGCACAGGTGAAGAGCCAATCATCATCAGGGTCCAGACATATTTTTTCTTCGGGGGGAGTGTCGGAGGTCAGTTTACATATCCTACTATACAAATAGCAAAATTCATCAAAATCAGCCTCAATCCAACCACGCCGGGCCAGAAGGCCGGCTACTCTTTCATATTCCAAAGCTCGCCTTAACTCATCCACCAAGTTCTTGAACTGACCGTCTGCAATTTTCCGTTCATGACCAATTCTATAATCTTACATGACGCCCCGTGTGGATTGAGCAACCCAAAGTTTCCATGATAGCAACTCCTGATTAAACTCTTTCACAGAATTCATGATAGCAAATTAACCCAATAAAAGCAACAAGCTTGTGCTCGTCAAAAGGAAAGCATCCATCTCAACAGCCCTCACAGCGACTCGGCGTAAATCTCCACCGGGGTGGCCCAGAACTCCCTATTTGGTCCAATCCTCCAATAAGAAGTCCGGTCGCATTTCTTTGATTTCTTCAAATATGTTGTCATTGCTTACAAAAATGGCGTTCTCAGCCAGGGCGCTGCCGGCCAGCATTAAGTCGATATTTATCCGCTCTAAGTCTCTTGCTAATTTTTTCTTGGTCCTGGCCTGTTCCATTCTTTCTCGATACATGTTTTTCAATTCCCCAAATAATTCAGCTCCTTTTATCGGCAAAGAAATTACGGTAAACATATTTGAAATCATATTATCGGTTACATTGAGCCGATCAATTATAACGGGGTTATTGTAACCGGTTGCTTTGGCTTTAGCGACGCCATAATGATGTTCGTACAACGTCAAAACTGAAATCAGAATTTCATCTTGATCGGGCATGGAGTTGATTTTAAGCCTTACTGCCTGACAAAAAGGTGAGTTGGAATCGTTCAGGTAAGAAATAATATTGGTGTCGAGCAAGTACTTATTCATCATTAGGTCTACCGTATTAAAAAGAAAAGTCATCCCGAAATTCTCTGGAAAGTCTATTTACTTCTTCAGACATGCCTTTGAGGCTGTCCTCTTGGCTTAATCTTTCGACTACCTTCGCCCATCGACCTTTTTTTTCTGCAACTTCTCCGCTTGTCTCAGTTTTCTGCTCCGGCGTTTCATCACTTTCTATAATCACCCTGATGGGCGTATCCAACGAAAGGTGCAGGCTGTTTACCTTATTGGGGAAATCCCTGACGGTTGTTTGCAGTTCCATGCCGGTTTCCTTTTTTGTTGTGGGCGCCATATAGAGTCAGATAAAGTTACAACATCCAGGATTATCTTACCAAAATCATGAATGAAATGGAAGCCTTTTCTCAGTCCGGAGGATTGTTGCATAGCCCCCCTTCACAGCGACTCGGCGTAAATCTCCACCGGATGCTTGATCCGAATCCGGTCCTCCTGGTGGGACAGGTTCACCCTGTTGTGGATCACCTTTTGGCTTTAAGTCGTTTTTCAGTGGTCCGCCCAAAATAAATTTCGTCCATTTGCCCTGTTTAGTTTTACTTCTGCCCTGGTTGTGCTATAATCCAATCAATCAGAATAGCGATCTTTCCATGCCAACCCTCTATGGAGCAACGACTATGGAAACGGCACACGAAGAATTTATCAAAGTGCCTGCCGAAGTGGCGCAAGCTTTCAATGCCGCCGGCGAAGCTGAAAGAGAGAAAGTGGCTTTTTTAATGCGCTTCTGGCTTACGAATGAAATTGATCGTAATACCGCCTCGTTGTTTGAAGTAATGAATGAAATCAGCGACGAAGCGGAAGCCAAAGGTTTAACGCCGGAAATCCTTAACGAAATCCTCAATGAAAAAGCCTAAGCTGCGTTTCGTCTTAGACACCAATATCATCATAATTGCCATGTGCTTCGAGCGTTCGAGCGCATTTACGGTTTTACAAAAAGCCGTTGTCAACACTATTTTGATGTCCGGTGTGGTTGCCGCTGAAACTGAAGAAGTGTTCCATCGCAAAAAATTTGACCGTTACACCTCCTTACCCAAGAGAAACAAGGTCTTTTTTGATCTGATGAAACAGGCGGTATGGGTGCGGCCCGGTGAAAAAATTACCGCCTGCCGTGATCCCAACGACGACAAATTCCTTGAATTGGCTGTTGAAGGTAACGCCGACTTTCTCATCACTCTCGACAAGGACTTGCTTGTGCTCAATCCCTTCGAGGGCATTCCTATCTTGACTCCCCACGAATTTCTGCAGGGCCGTTTTTAGCGATCTTCCAACACCCCCCCTCACAACGACTCGGCGTAAATCTCCACCGGGTGTTTAATCCGAATCTGGTCCCTATGAAAGACAGGCTTACTCTGGTTTACGGGGCGGCGGCGGCCGTGTAGGGTCTGGACAATATCGGCTTTGCTGGGGGTCATTTGGGCGGGGCTCCTTACTCAAAAAAATTTATTCGATGATCTTTCACTTTCTTAAAATCTCCATCAAAAGTCAAAAGCAAATCAGCTTTCTCCTGTTTTAAAATCGCCACATAGGAAGCGTCATAAAAAGAAAGGCCATACTGCTGGGCTATCGCATAGATCTGGACAAGATCTTCAGGAGCAAGCAGGTCGATTTTTAGGGTATTAAAAATAGACCAATATGGTTCAGGGCTGATTTTGTTATAACGACAATGAGTTACAATCACATTCCCGATCTCGTAAGTGATCAAAATCGGAGCAATCAGTTTTCCCTTCAATGCCAAATCCACGGCAGACTGAAAAATCTCGGTTTGAACCGGCTTCATTGTTCCTAAAATCCCTCCAACAAAGGAAGCATCCAAAAGTGTTTTATTTGCGGTCATCTTTATAAGCCTTGATTAATTCTGCGGTTGTCATCCAGCCATATTTTTCTGCTAACCGCTGTCCTTCAGCAAAGGACTCTTTTCTCCGAGCGACAAGCTGTTGATGTGTTAAATCATCTTCTTCCACTTCAACAGTGATTTTCAAAACC
>JADFXY010000398.1:0-2444 GCA_015233355.1 Deltaproteobacteria bacterium
TGATAACAGTTCTCCATTAAGCGGTGGTTGGAGCCTCGAAGTTCCGACGCGGTCCGCCCGACGCCCCACTGGAAATTCGGTGCGGACCTCAAACGGACCTCAAAAGCTTAATTCAACAGCATTGGGGCGCTGCCCTGGGCTAACCTAGAGCGCCCCGTTGGGGCTTATTCGGAATGGTCTATTTTAAAAAAGTTAGCACGATTGTTCGCCCGCTTAAGTCAATGACATTGCCCTATACCCGGCTAAGCGCCGCCCAGAGGCGGGATCAAAAGAGGACAATTATAACCGTTCAAAGCAGAAGTCGGCTTTTCTTAAAAAAAGGCCCGGAATTCAGTCACCCCGGGCCTCTTACCTTTGATTGGATCTAAATCCTAATCCATGTTTTCAAAGACACCGGCCGCGCCCATGCCACCGCCGATGCACATGGAGACCATTCCGTACTCCACCTGGCGACGTTTCATCTCATGGATCAACTGCACGGTGAGTTTTGCTCCGGTGCATCCCAACGGATGACCCAGGGCTATGGCCCCGCCATTGACATTGACTATTTCAGGATTAATGCCCAGGGTCCGGACCACGGCCAGGGCCTGTGAGGCAAAGGCTTCGTTGAGTTCGATCAGGCCGATCTTGTCCAGTTTTAAGCCGGTCTTCTTCATCAGTTTGGGGATGGCCTCAATCGGTCCGATCCCCATATAGCGGGGGTCCACTCCGGCCACGGCGAAACCGATGAATTTGGCCAGCGGCTTCAACCCCAAGGATTTGGCCCGGTCCTTCTCCATAACCAGCACGGCCGCGGCGGCATCGCTCATCTGGGAAGAATTACCTGCCGTTACCGAGCCCCCGGCCTTAAACGGGGACTTCAGCTTAGCCATTTGCTCCAGAGTAGTTTTGCGCGGACCTTCATCCACATTAAATATCTTTGTCTTGGTTTGGGGCCGGCCGGCATCGTCCACCCAGGTGTCAGTCACTTCCAGCGGCATAATCTGATCCTTAAACACTCCGCTTTCGATGGCGGCCAGGGCCTTGGTGTTTGAGGCCAGCCCAAAGGCATCTTGATCCGCCCGGGAGACCTGATACTTTTCCGCCACGTTTTCGGCCGTCAGGCCCATGTTCATGTATGCCCCGGGAAATTCGGCGGATAAAGTCGGGTTGGGGGCAAACCAGTACCCGGTCATGGGCACCTGGCTCATGGATTCAGAACCGCCGGCAATGATGGCCTCGTCAAATCCGCACATGATCCGTTCCCCGGCCAGGGCAATGGTCTGCAGCCCGGAGGAACAGAACCGGTTGACCGTCTGGGCCGGCACGGAATGGGGCATGTTGGCTTTCATGGCCGCCACCCTGGCGAAATTCAAGCCCTGGGTATGCTCCGGAAAGGCGCAGCCAAGGATAATATCGTCTATTTCTTCCGGGTTCAAGCCGGGAGTTCGTTTCATCACCTCTTGAATCACCGCGGCGGCCATATCATCCGGCCGAACATTGGCCAGGGCGCCCTTTTTGGCCCGACCTACGGCAGTCCTGGCAGCAGCCACAATAACGGCTTTTTTCATCTGGCAATCTCCTATATAACCGGCCGCCTGTTTTTGAGGCTGGGGGCCGGAGGATTAAAATCGTTTATTGTCTGGGCATTGTCTGTCAGGCTCAGGCTAATTCCGAAGCGGCTTGTTATTCATCAGCAGGTAGCGGATCCGGTCTTTTGTTTTTTCCTCACCGCACAGGGAGACAAAGGCTTCCCGCTCCAGATCGAGAATGTATTGTTCCGTGACCCATTGGGGGCTGGACAGGGCGCCGCCGGAGACCACGTATCCCAGTTTATCCACGATCAGCCGGTCGTGATCCGAGATGAACTTGCCTTCGCTCATCATATATCCGGACAGTTGAGCTGCAGCCAGGCCGCGCCGGCCGAGGGCATAGATGTTTTTGCCTTGAATAGGCGGCCGGTATCCGGCTTCGCTCATGTGGATAACCATCTTCTTGGCCTCGGCGATAAGATGGTCGCCGTTCATCACCACCCGGTCGCAAGGAGACAAGAACCCGATGGCCCTGGCGTCTTGGGCGCTGGCCGATACCTAGGCCATGGCAATGGTTTCTAAGACGCGCTGGAGGAATGGAAGAGGATCAACGTCAGGGGTGGCCATGGCTGGGGCGACGATGCGGCGGAGCAATTCCTTGCAACCGGTTCCGGCCGGGATAACGCCGACCCCCACCTCCACCAGACCCATATAGGTTTCGCCGGCGGCGCAAATGGCGTCCGCACCCATGCACACTTCGCAACCTCCACCCAGGGCCATGCCGAAGGGCGCGGCCACCACCGGTATGGAGCTGTACCGCATGGACATAATCACGTCTTGCAGTTCCTTGACGACCTTCTCCAGGACTTCCCACTGGTTGGCCTCAGCCGCCATCAAAACCTGAAAGATATTGGCCCCCACGGAAAAATTCTG
>JADFXY010000398.1:2454-4113 GCA_015233355.1 Deltaproteobacteria bacterium
TTCCCGATGACCAGGCCGAGGAAATTTTGCTCCGCCTCCTGGACGCTTTCCTTGATCATCTGGATGACATCGCCGTCCAGGGAATTGGCCTTGGTCTGGAATTCCAAACAAGCCACCCCGTCGCCTAAATCGATCAGGCAGGCGCCGCCATTCCGCCTGATGATCTTTTCCTGATCCTTCCGGTCTTTTAAAATGATGATATTGGGATCTGCCGAGATTTCCAGATATCCTTTAGTCGCCAAATCATAATAGAGGCTCTTGGCGCCTTCCCGTTTATAGAAGGTCTCACATCCCCCGGCCAGCATGTCTTCGACCCAGGCCGGAACGGGCAGACCATCCTGCTCCATCATCTCTGCCGCGGCCTTGACCCCCAGGGCATCCCAGATCTCAAAGGGGCCCATTTCATGGACAAAGCCCCATCTCACCGCCTTGTCCACGTTGATGATGTCATCGGAGATTTCCGGGACCCGCATCCCGGCATAGGACAGAGCCTGAAGGATCGTGGCCCGATAAAACTTCCCGGCCCGGTCATCGGCGGTGACCAATTGGGTGAAACGTTTGGCCAGGGGTTTGACCTTCTTAGCCGCTTCGACGGAGGGAAAGTTTTCTTTGGTCTGGGCGCGATAAGTTAAGGCAGCCAGGTCCAGAACTTCAAAATCCCTTTTGCCGTCGGGCGTAGTCACTTTCCTATAAAAACCTTGCTGGGATTTGTTACCCAGCCAGCCCTTCTCCAGCATCGTGCCCATGACTCTGGTCACATCCGGCGATTTTAAGATCTCCCGTTGTTCGTCATGGATGATCAGGGGATAGAGATTATTGGCCACGTGGCTGGCGATGTCGTTGCCCACCAGGTCGTTCAGCCGGAAGGTGCCGGTTTTGGGATGGCCGATGATCGGCCCGGTGAGGTAATCCACTTCTTCCACGGTATAACCGTTCTTGGCCGCATAATCGATGACGAAGCATCCGGTGACGGAAATCATTCGATTGGCGATGAAGTTGGGGGTGTCTTTACAAAAGACGACGCCCTTGCCCAACACTTTTTCACCAAATAAGGCCATATAGTCGAGTAGTTCCCGGCTGGTCTCGGGTGTCGGAATAATTTCAAAAAGCTTAAGATATCTGGCCGGGTTGAAGAAGTGGGTGCCTAAAAAACAGGCCTTAAAATCAGCGGAACAATCTTCGCAAATATTACTGACCAAGAGGCCGGAGGTGTTGGTCGAAACTATCGCCCGGGGTTGCCGGACGGATTCAATCCGAGCCATCAATTGCTTCTTGATCTCAAGCTTTTCAACGATCACTTCGATAATCCAGTCCGATTCACCGACCCAATTGAAGTTGTCTTCCATATTGCCGATGGTAATCCGATCCAGGTACCCGGGGGTGAATAAGGCGGCAGGTTTGGATTTTTTCACCGCCTCCAGGCCGGAAGCCACGATCCTGTTTTTTACCGCGGGGCTGTCCAGGGTGAGTCCTTTGGCTTCTTCCTCTGGAGTCAATTTGTTCGGCGCAATGTCGATCAAGTATACCGGCAGGCCGGCGTTAGCCAAATGGGCGGCGATTCCCCCCCCCATGACGCCCGAGCCAATGACGGTGGCACGTCTGATGTTGAAACTCATGTATTACCTCCTGGTATGAAGAGTCGGTGTTCAGAAACGAGTT
>JADFXY010000399.1:0-4090 GCA_015233355.1 Deltaproteobacteria bacterium
GGCCGGATGATAATCCGGACCTGGTGGCGCTGGATATGGATCACCTGATCGACCTGTTCCTGGCCTATTTAACATCGGTCAAAGGCTCTGCGGAGCATACGGTCAAGAGCTATCACAGTGACCTGGCCGCCTTTGCCGACTGGATGCAGGGCCGAGAGAATCCAGATCCGCTGGCCGTGACGCCGTTGTGCATCAGGTCCTATTTAGCCAGCCTGCATCAGGTCGTGACCAAGAGGACCATGGCCCGGAAACTTTCCGCGATCCGGTCTTTTTATCGGTTTCTGGTCCGGAGCGGTCGGCTGGCTGATAACCCGGCCTGGTCGGTATTCTCGCCCCGGCAGGAAAAGCCTATTCCGGCCTTCTTGTCGGTGGACGAAGCTTTTGCCTTGATGAAGGCGCCGGACGTAGACGGTCCGCTGGCTGCCAGAGACCTGGCCATGCTGGAACTGCTTTATTCTTCCGGGCTTCGCGCCTCGGAATTGGTCGGCCTGGACTTAGGCGACATCAGTCTTGACTTGGCCCTGGTTAAGGTGCTGGGCAAGGGGAATAAGGAACGATTAGTCCCGATAGGGAGTTTAGCCCTCACGGCGATCAAAGGGTATCTGGCGGTGCGGGGGCGGCTAGTCAAAAAAGGGGATAACCCGGCGGCTGTATTTTTGAATAAAAACGGCGGCCGGTTGAGTGATCGCAGTCTGCGGCGGACGATGGACAAATATATCACGAAAATTGCCCTGATGCGGCACATTAGCCCCCATACCCTGAGACACACTTTTGCCACGCACCTTCTCGAAGGCGGCGCCGACCTGAGATCGATTCAACAATTGCTGGGGCATGCCACGCTATCCACCACCCAGATCTATACCCACATGGGCGTTGACCGGTTGATGGAAGTCTATGATCGGGCTCATCCCAGAAGCAAGGAGAAAACCATTGATCCGAAGCACAACCATCCTGGCGGTACGACATAACGGCAAAGTGGCCGTGGCTGGAGACGGCCAGGTGACCTTTAATGATACCGTGTTGAAACACAACACCAAGAAAGTCCGCCGGATGTATCATGGTCAGGTGATCTCCGGATTTGCCGGAGGTACGGCCGACGCGATGACGCTATTCGAGCGGTTGGAGAAAAAGCTTGACGAATACCACGGGAATTTGACCCGGTCTGTGGTGGAACTGGCTAAAGACTGGCGAACCGACAAGATCCTGCGGCGGTTGGAGGCCCTGCTTATTGCCGTGGATAAAGAGAATTCTTTTATGATCTCGGGGAGCGGGGACGTGGTGGAACCCGATGACGAAATCTTGGCTATTGGTTCGGGCGGACCCTATGCCCAGGCCGCGGCCAAGGCCTTGATCGCCCACTCCAGCCTTTCGGCCAGGGAAATCGTTGAAGAATCCATGCGGATCGCCGCTTCCATTTGCGTTTATACCAACGACAATATTATTATTGAGGAACTCTAGCCCCCCAGGAGCATATGAGAACGTTACCGCCAAAAGATTCCAAATCCGGAGACAGCCCTAAGCTGAAGTCATTGACACCCCGCGAGATTGTCACTGAACTGGATAAGTATATCATCGGCCAGGGTAAAGCCAAACGATCCGTGGCCATTGCCTTGCGCAACCGTTGGCGGCGGCAGCAGGTCTCGGAAGACCTTAGAGACGAGATTGCCCCCAAAAACATTATCATGATCGGCCCCACCGGAGTGGGAAAGACAGAAATTGCCAGGCGCTTAGCCAAACTGGCCGATTCTCCCTTTCTCAAGATAGAAGCCTCCAAGTTCACCGAAGTAGGCTACGTGGGTCGAGATGTGGAATCGATGATCAGGGACCTGACCGAACTGGCCGTGAACATGGCCCGCTCCGAGGAGCAAAAGGCGGTTGAAACCAAGGCCAGAGAGTTGGCCGAGGAACGCGTCTTGGACCTGTTGCTGCCCAGACGAAAAGAGGAAGAGGAAAAAGCCGAGGGCGAGGGATCGGAAAAACTCCTGGAAATCGTCCGGAAGGAACCTTCCGAGACGAATAAAACCAGGGAGAAGCTCAGAAAATTGTTACGGGAAGGCAAATTGGATGAGCGTCCGGTGGAATTGGAGGTGCCTGACCGGTCCATGCCCATCGTCGAGATATTTTCATCCGCCGGTTTGGAGGAAATGGACGTCAATATCCGGGATATGTTCGGTAACCTTTTCCCCAAAAAAAGCAAGCGGCGAAAACTAAAAGTCATTGAGGCGCTGGAGTTGCTCACCCAAGAGGAATCGCAGCGGTTGATCGACATGGAAAAGGTGGTCAAGGAAGCTGTGACCAAAGTCGAGCAAAACGGAATTATTTTTCTCGATGAAATAGATAAGATCATCGGCCGCGACCATGCCACCGGGCCGGATGTCTCCCGCGAGGGGGTCCAACGAGACCTGCTGCCCATTGTCGAAGGCTCGACCGTAACCACCAAGTACGGTATGGTTCAGACAGATCATATCTTGTTTATCGCGGCCGGGGCCTTCCATGCGTCCAAACCGTCGGATTTAATTCCAGAATTGCAAGGTCGCTTCCCCATTCGCGTGGAGCTGGATTCCTTGACCCAGGACGACTTCTACCGCATCTTGACCGAACCCAAAAATGCCTTGATTACGCAGTATCTGGCCTTGATGGCCACGGAGACGATTGAACTGGAGTTTACTCAGGATGCCATCCGAGAACTGGCCTCCATTGCCTTTAATGTCAATGAACGGACAGAGAACATCGGCGCCCGCAGATTAGCCACCATTATGGAAAAGCTGCTGGACGATATCTCTTTTGACGCTCCCGACGTGGCTCCCCAAAAAACGGTCATCGACATCGACTATGTCAAAACAAGACTGTCCGATATCGAAGAAAATGTGGACCTGAGCCGCTACATCCTGTAATAATAACATTTATCCATTATCTATAAAGGAAGCCGGTTCATTCCGCCACGGGACTTCTCCTGGACCCGGCTGAACCGGATGATCTAAATAGATATTTCAGGTAGATAACATCATGGACCTAACAGCCGAACAAAAGGGCGCCGTGCTCATTGAGGCCCTTCCGTATATTAGAAAATTTCACAAAGAGACGATCGTCATCAAGTACGGCGGTCACGCCATGGTCGACGAAAAATTGAAAAAAAGTTTTGCCCTGAACGTGATTCTCCTCAAATACATCGGGGTGAATGTGGTGGTGGTCCATGGCGGCGGTCCTCAAATCGGTCAAACTCTAAAGAGAATGAATATCCCGACCAGTTTCGTCAATGGCCTGCGGGTAACCGATGAAGAGACCCTGGACGTGGTGGAAATGGTCCTGGTGGGAAAGGTTAACAAGGAAATCGTCAACTTAATTAACCAATCCGGCGGGCTGGCGGTGGGTCTCTCGGGCAAGGACGGGGGTCTGATCAGAGCCAAAAAGATGACGGTTTATCAACAATTAGACGAAAACAAACCGCCGGAGATCATCGATATCGGAATGGTCGGAGAGGTCGAACAAATAAACCCGGCCATCATTGATCACCTGAGCCGGCATGACTTCATTCCCATTATCGCCCCGGTGGGCGTGGACCGGGAGGGGTTGACCTACAATATCAATGCCGACCTGGTCGCGGGTAAGGTCGCCGCCGCTCTGTCGGCTCGGAAACTCATCCTCCTGACCGATGTCCCAGGCGTTTTGGATAAAAAGGGCGAACTGGTGTCCAGCATCGACATCTTGGACGTAGACCGGCTAATCGAAACCCAAGTGATCACCGGTGGAATGATTCCCAAAGTCAACTGTTGTGCGGACGCTCTGCGGGGCGGGGTTAAAAAAGCTCACATTATCGACGGCCGGCGGGAGAATGCCGTTTTATTGGAATTATTTACGGACAAGGGCGTGGGCACCGAGATTTGTCACATGTCATAGGTGGTTGCTTGTTGCCGGTTACTCGTTGCCGGTTACATGTTGCCGGTTATACGTTGCCGGTTGAAAACAATAACTATATGGAAACCCGATGTCATAACTTAGCAATAAAGAAGCGCCACCCTGGGTCCAATACCCTTGCAGCAACAAGCAACGAGCAACCTGTAACGAGCAACCTGTAACGGGCAACCCGCAA
>JADFXY010000039.1:0-18936 GCA_015233355.1 Deltaproteobacteria bacterium
GTCCTGAACAATATCAAACGGACGGCCAAACAACTGGGCTACGAGATCACCCTAACTCCGATGGCACCGCCGTCGGCCTCCCCGGAACTGTGTACCCCCTTGGCGACCTGTGCCGGGTAGTTTCTTACGAGCAACAAAAAAGAAGCCCGACAGGGACATGTTCTACCTATCGAGCTTCTTAATGGCATGATCAAGGTTAGGGCGGCAAGCCCTTATCTCTGCTGATTAAAGTACCGGGCGAGGCAACATTCCGGCCATTTCGACTATCTCGGGCACTCTTTCTTCCCACTCGATGGCCATGAGATGGACTCCGGAGATACCCTTCATCTCCCGCAATTCATGGATGGTTTCCACGGCGATTTTGATGCCTTCTTTGGCCTGATCACCTTTGGGCACGCCTTGGAGGCGCTTGATGATCGCGTCGGGCACATCCATGCCGGGAACGGAATTCTTCATATACTTGGCCATACCGACTGATTTCATCGGCGTGACCCCGCCCATCAGGAAGACTTTTTCCAACAAGCCCATGTCATTGGCTTGATCGACCCATTTGCGGAACCGCTCCAGGTTATAAATACACTGGGTTTGAACGAAGTCCGCGCCGGCGTCGATTTTATTGGCCAGGCGGTAGACCCGGAATTCAAAGGGGTCGGCAAAGGGGTTGGCGGCACATCCGATAAACATCTTGGGTGCGCCGTCAAGTTTATGGCCGTTGATCAGGGTCCCCTCGTCCCGCATCTTCTTGACAGTCTGGATGAGCTGCATGGAGTCGAGATCAAAGACGTTCTTGGCCTCGGGATGGTCGCCGAACTTCTGGTGGTCACCCGAGAGACAGAGCATGTTGCGGATGCCCAGGGCGTAGGCGCCCAGGATATCACTCTGGATGGCGATCCGGTTGCGGTCACGGGCGGTCATCTGCAGGTTGGGCTCAACGCCTTCTTGCATCAGAATCAGGGACGCTCCCAAAGAGGACATCCGGACCACAGCGGTTTGATTATCCGTCACGTTAACAGAATCTACATTCCCTTTAAGGAACTTAGCTTTTTCCCGGACGACCTCTGCATTGGCCCCGCGGGGAGGACCGCATTCACCGGTGATGGCGAATATACCTGCGGTGAGAACCTTTTCTAAATTGCTGCCGGATTTCATAATTTAAGATCCTCCCTGACCACTTTCCTGGGGCCGCCGTCCCGACTGGTGGACCAGTTCTTCGTCGGGATAAGTTTTCGCAGGTTGGCCATTTTACCTTGCTTGGCCAGTTTCTCCACGATCAGGTGCCAGACGCAGTCGACATCTTTGCTGATTTCACATTTGCCGCCGCCGGACCCACCGCAGGGACCATGTAACAAGCTTTTGGAACACCGGGCGATGGGGCAGAATCCGCCGAAGTTATGAACCAGGCAGGCGCCGCAGCCCTGACACCTTTCCGCCCAGACGCCATGCTCCACAGCGCCGCCCATAAACTGGGTATTAATCCCCGGATAAACCACCGCGTCCGGGTACCGTTCGGCCAGAAATTGGGGGCCGACGCCGCAAGCAATGGACACCATGGCGTCATAGTCGTTCACGACGTCCTTTAATTGGTCTACGTATTCAGGATCGCACTGACGTTCCAGGGTGCGCTCATCTACGGTTATTTCGCTCCCGTCTTTTTTGCGGCTGATCCGGATGGATGAGGCTAAAATACCCACCTCCTTCTCACCCCCGACGTTACACACGGTGACACATCCCTTGCAGCCGACCACCAGGACTTTTTTGTAATCCTTGATCATGTCGAGGATGTCGCCCAATGGTTTTCTTTCGCCTACAATCATGATTAGCCTCTCTTGTTGTTTGACTGCCTTAATGCGAAAAGAGATGCGCAAACGCATCCGCTAAGGAATGATGGTTTGAGCGTCTTTTGAGCCATACCCTAGAGCACTAAGGCCGGATATGGATTTAAAACCCCATGAAGTTAAAATGAAACCGGGGCCGGCAGGCCATCCGTCGGATAACATCCGGGATCCCGGCTCATTTTTCCTTGTGGAGCTAGAATTTCGATCGCACCGGGCTGGGACCAAGAGCCTTTATCTTTTCAGTCATTTCTCTGGCCACCGCGGCAAAGCGGGGACCCTCTGAAGACGACATATTGAACATTTCGACACGGTCCGGTTCCATCCCAATTTCTTCCAAGACCTTCTTGACGTATCTGACTCGTTTTTTGGCCTTCAAGTTTCCGGCCAGGTAATGACATTCCCCTTCGAGACATCCGGCCACATAGACGCCGTCTGCGCCTTCCTCTATGGCCTTGAGCAGGTGAATAATATCCACCCGTCCGGTACAAGGAACCTGTACTACTTTGACATTAGTCGGATATGATAATCTCATCGAACCTGCCAGGTCCGCGGCCGAGTAGGCTCAGTACTGGCAGCAAAAAGCAATGATGTTCGGCTCAAAGTTCTCGGTCATATTTCTCCTCATCGGGCGCGGTTAATGGGCGCCTATGTTGTAAATTAGTGCATCAAGGCCGCTGCCTTGGCCAGAATTTGCAGGTCGGTGAAATGCTTTAAGGTGATGGCCTTGCCGGGGCATTCAGCCACACAGGCGCCGCATCCATGACATCCGGCGGGATCGATCACGGCGTGGCCTTCCGTACCAACGTGGGGCACTCCGTAAGGACAAGTCCGGACGCAGGTCAAACAAACGGCGCATTTTTCCGGCGTGACTTCCGCCACCACACCACCGACTTTAATGGCGTCCTTAGAGATGATGGTCATGGCCCTGGCCGCGGCTGCTTTGGCCTGGGTAATGGCTTCATCAATGGGCTTGGGATAATGCCCCAGACCGGCCATGAAGATACCCTCGGAGGCGAAATCCACCGGGCGCAATTTCATGTGGGCTTCTAAGAAAAAGCCTTCGGCGTTAAGGGCACATTTGTATATTTCGGTTAACCCTTTGACTTCGTTTGGCAGAATGGCGCTGGCCAGGCATACCAGGTCGGGATTTAGCAGAATGGGCCGCATGATGACGTGATCCACAACCGTCAGGCTGAGGCTGCCGTCGGCATTCTTTTCCAACACCGGCTTGTTTTCCAGGTCATACCGAATAAAGATAACGCCCAGTTCCCTGGCTTCTTTATAGATATCTTCACGGAAACCGTAGGCCCGGATATCGCGATACAGCACGTATACCTGAGCATCAGGATTCTTCTTTTTGAAGTGAACGGCGTTTTCGATGGAATGGGCGCAACACACCTTGGAGCAATACGGTCTTTCCGGAATCCGGGAACCCACGCACTGAATAAAGGCGACCGATTTGGGGTTGGCCACCCTGGAATCGTTGTCTCTAATGGCGACATCCATTTCCAGGTGGGTCATGATCCGGTTATCTTCGCCGTAGAGATACTCAGTCGGTTTATACTCATGGCCACCGGTGGCTAAGACGATGACCCCGTGCTCGATTGTCTTATTGGTTTCGGGACGTCCTTTTTCCCCAATGGTACTGGAGAAATTACCGATAATACCGGACGCGGCCAGCACCTCATGATTCATGTGCAGGGTCAGGAGAGGATGATTCTTCACCCGGTCGATCAAGGATTGGACATACGGAGCGATCTTTTCTCCCATCCAGGTAGTCTGGAGGAGATTGGCGTTACCACCCAGGGTGTCGGTTTTTTCGACCAGATGAACCGGGAAGCCTTGATCGGCAAAGGACAGAGCGGATTCCATGCCGGAGACACCGCCACCGACAACCAACGCAGTCTTGACCAGACCCAGGGATATCTGACTCAGCGGCTCAATCAAGGCCGCCTTAGCCACGGCCATCCTGACCAGGTCTTTGGCCTTTTGAGTCGCCTGGGCCGGCTGTCCGGCATGGACCCAGGAATCATGATTGCGGATATTGGCCATGTCGAAGAGGTAAATATTCAACCCGACTTCCCGGATGGTCTCTCGGAACAACGGCTCGTGAGTCCGCGGCGAGCAGGAAGCCACCACCACCCGGTTGATCCCCTTTTCCTTGATGGTTATTTTCATCCGGTCTTGGGTATCTTGGGAGCAGGTGAAGAGGTTGTCTTCCACATGGACCACATAGGGCAGTGTCTTGGCATATTCTCGAACAGCCGGGACATCCGCCACGCCGCCGATGTTGATGCCGCAGTTACAGACAAACACCCCGATCCGGGGTTCCTGGCCGGTAACGTCGATCTCCATCGGCAACTCTTTGACCGTGGTCAGAGAAAATCGGGCCGGTGATAAGATTCTGGTGGCATCAGAGGCTGCGGCGCTGGCTTCCATGACGGAGATGGGGATGTCTTTGGGATCCCGGAAGACACCGCAAACATAAACGCCCTCACGGGAAGTAGCCACCGGTTTAAAGGAATCCGTTTCGGCAAAACTATGTTTATTCATCTTGACATCCAGCCGGCCGGCCAATTCCTTGACCTGCTTGGGTGTCTGCATCCCCACGGACAAGACGACCATGTCATAGGTTTCGTTGATGACTTCGCCTTCCGGGGTGGCATACGAGATGGACAGATCATCACTGCCGGGGACGGGATCGATGGTATGAACCCGGCTGCGGATAAACCGGACGCCTCGTTCATCCTTAGCCCGATTCAGATACTTCTCGAAATCCTTACCGTAGGTCCGCATATCCATATAGAAGATGGATGTTTCCAAAGGATCGTGGCTATGCTCCATGGCGATAATGGCTTCTTTTATGGCGTACATGCAGCACACCGCCGAGCAGTAGCTATTGTCGCAGTGGTTGATGTCGCGGGAACCGACACATTGCAACCAGGCAATCTTTTTAGGTTCTTTGTTATCTGAAGGCCGGACCAGGTGCCCCTGATAAGGACCGGAGGCAGACAGGATTCGTTCGAATTCCAGGCTGGTCACGACATTTGTGTATTTGGAGTAGTGGTAGATTTCGTAGGGTTTGGGATCATAGGGCTCAAAACCGGGGGCCAGAATGACTGAGCCGACTTCGATGTCCAGGTCTTTCGGCTTATCTTCGTGGCACACCGCTCCAGCCAAACAGGCCTTTACGCATTGGAAACATTCGCAGCAAGAACCGCAATTAAGACATCGGGCCGCCTCGGTTTTGGCTTCTTCTTCGCTAAAGCCCAGGGCGATTTCATCGAAGCCTTTGACTCGCGCTTCGGCTTCCATCATGCGCATTTTAGCCCGGTCCACTCTGGGAATATCGTCGGTGATAACCCGGTAATCCCGTTGATCGAGGGGTATCTCCTCGGAGGGTTCCCGGCCTTCCCGCATGTCAACGCCTCTGAGATAACGATCGATGGATTCGGCCGCCTTTTTTCCGGCTGCGACGGCTCCGATGGCGATCCAGGGCCCGGTGACCAAATCTCCGCCGGCGAACACGCCGGAACGTCCCGTTTCTAATGTCACCGGGTCGACTTCGATGGTCCCGCGGCGGGTGACTTTAATTTGATCCAGGGAACTTTCGCCGCAAATGAATCCGACGTCCGGACGTTGGCCGATGGCCACAATGACGTTGTCCACATCCACGGGGGTCAGTTGATCTTCGTAATAGGTGGGGCTGAAGCGCTTGTTTTCGTCGAACACGCGGGCCACCGTCTTTAACACAATCTGGGACACCTTGCCGTTCTTGACGACAAATTCTTTCACGCCCCGGCGATACATGATTTTGATGCCTTCCTCAGTCGCCTCTTCCACTTCCCAGGGCGAGGCCGGCATTTCTTCTTCATTTTCCAGGCAGACCATGGTTACCTGGCCGGCGCCTAGTCGTCTGGCCATCCGGGCCACGTCGATGGCCACGTTGCCGCCGCCGACCACGATCACTTCGGCCCCTAGCTTGATCATGGGCTTCCTCAGGCTGAAATCCCTCAGGAAATCCAATCCGGGAATAATGCCTTCCGCATCTTCGCCGGGCACACCTAATTGCCAGCACTGGGGAGCACCGGTGGCCACAAATACGGACTTAAACCCTTGCTCAAGCAAAGTATCCACGGTCAAGTCCGGGCCGGCCGGAGAATTTAGTTTTATGTCTACGCCGAAGCGTTTGATGGTCTCGATTTCATTATCTAAGACCTGGCGGGGCAGCCGATATTCCGGCACACCCAAGGCCAGCATACCGCCGGCCACCGGCAGGGCCTCAAAAATCGTGGTCTTATAACCCATGCGGCCTAAATGATAGGCGCAGGTCAATCCGGCCGGTCCGGCGCCGATCACGGCTACTTTTTCGGCTTTGGGTTCCACTTCGGGTACCGGAACCTGGCTCATGTCGGCCTGATCGTAAGCGAAACGCTTCAGGTCCCGAATAGATACGGCTCCTTCCACCTGGGCCCGACGACAGACGTCCTCGCAGGGGTGGGGACAAATTCGGCCCAGAGATCCGGGCAGAGGTAACACTTCCATGATCAGGTTTAAGGCTTCCTGATATTTCCCTTGACTCACCAGGGCCACATAGCCGTGGGCGTTAACTCCGGCCGGGCAGGTTAAACGGCAAGGAGAAGTGTCTTTTTTTTGAATGGCATAGGCACTGGGCATGGCCTGGGCGTAGCGCTTGTAAGCCGCACCCCTGGTGGACAGACCCTGATCGTAATCATTGGGCAACCTGACCGGACAGGCCTTGGCGCATTCCCCGCATGAGGTACATTTGCTCATGTCGATATAACGGGCCGCCTGATGCACGTGAGCGGTGAAGTTGCCCGGTTGGCCCTCCAGGTTCATTAATTCCGCCTGGGTCAACAACTGGATGTTGAGATGCCGGCCACATTCCACCAGTTTGGGTGAGATGATACACATGGCGCAGTCATTGGTGGGAAAGGTCTTGTCCAATTGAGCCATGACCCCGCCAATGGCCGGGTTTTTTTCTACCAGGTAGACCTTAAAGCCGGACTCGGCCAAGTCTAGCGACGCCTGGACACCGGCTATTCCGGCGCCCACCACCATGACGGAACCAGTCGGTTTTTGATGACCAGAATGTTCACTCATATTGATAATCACCTTTCATCACGGTAAGCCAAAAAAAGGGGCGGAAACAGATACGTGCCCATCAGGCAAATTCTTCCCGCCCGCCCGCAGCCCTAAAAATACGTTAAAGAGGCGAGGCATTTATTATTTAGGAGCCGATGCTCCTTTCTGTAGCCTTTCTAAAGAGATTTGTTATATATCTTTAATAGTATTGATTGTCAAATAGAAAATTGCGGCCCGGAACACAAATTGGTGAACCGCCCGCCCTCCGCGAATGAACATAATTATGATGTGTGATCAAAGCATGTTAGATCACCGAGGCGGCCCCGGTCGAGGTTCGGAGCCGGGCTGTCCTCAAAAGAAATCACGGCAGATAAATTTTTTGGTCACGGTTTAGAATTTTTTGTGTTAACATATGACGCTCAAAACTATGCCGGCCTGGTTACGCTGGTCTAGATGTGTCGCAGCCGCTCATCGTCCATCGGCATCGTCATTAACATCAGCCGGACTTAGGCGAACCGACGAATTCATTAACTTAACTACTTCATCCACCCATCACCCCGGCCTGACGCGTCAATGCGGCCGAGGGTTGAACAACCGGAGTCTGGTCAGAGATTATGAAATCATTTGTCAATGTCGGAATCGCTTTGATCCTCGCCGTCATGCTGGGTAGTCCAGCGTGCCAAAAAACCGAAGAGCAATCATCCGGGGCCGGGGAAACAAAACCGCAGACCGCAACCAGGCCTCAAGAGCCGGTTAAAGAGCCGGCCGCGATATCGGGTATCGCCCTGGGAGCAACCCTGGACGACGTGATGAAAAAGGCTCCCGGAGCCAAACAAGTCCCGGACCAGGCCGGAAAATTTACCATCCTGGTTGATGCCGACCCGGGAGAACTATTCAAAGTCAAGGCCTCGGCCCGGACTTTCTTCTTTGATGTTGAAAAACACCTTCAGGCCATCATCTATAATTTTGATTTCGGGTTCAACGGAAACCAGGCCGGAGAAGCTTACACCCATCTGACCCAAACGTTTAAGACTGAATTTGGAGCTACCCCGACCGAAGTAAAAAGTTCTTACCGGTCGGCCTCAGATGATCAGGCGGCCTGGGGTCTGATTCTGAAAGAGCAAAAAGAAGTGGAGCTTGATAATAAGGTTAAGGAGTTACGGTGGGCTGGGGCCAAGATGGCGATTACTCTGTCGCTGGCTGAGATGGTCCCGGTGGGAGTTCCCAAGGACAAGGCGGGGCCCCGATTTGAATCGGTGGCATCTTTTTCCCTGACGGGTTTTTCGCAAGCATTGGAAGGAAAATAAGCTGTGATTGAAATTTCGTTCTGACGCTCAAGATAAAGAGTTTGGGACATGACCGGGTTTGCCGAGTTGAGTGTCAGGTGTGACATACCTCAAGATAGTGGCATGCTTATTATGTAATTAAATCATATTACTATGATACATAAGACGCAACTTGCACCCCGTAACCGGTAACCCGTAGCTCAATGAAACCACTATTTGGAGGAAGCGCACATGAAAAGAATTCTTGTTCCTTTAGTCCTGCTCATTCTTCTAATGACATCTGTTAATGCCCAGGCCTCCTGTATCACTTTCACGATGTCCGGGGGAGGATCCAACGAACTCGAAACCTATTGCGGCCGGTTTGGGTACACGGGAGACACCCGGACATTCTACTATGTGGACAATAACACCTACGTGGTTATCGACACCTGGTGGGACTCCAAACATGACGGTGGTGAACCCTATCTTCCGATGATCACCGAACTGGACAAGCTGGTAGATAAGTATTTCGGCCACAACAAAAAAGAGCGGTATGGATATCCCGATAATCCCTCCATCAAGGTCAGGAAGGCCCGGGAGATCGGTATATATATTGTTCATAATAAAATGATTTATTGCCCAAAATTGGATAAACTCAAATCGGGCTATAGCGTGGTCTCGCATAAAAATTTCGTATCAGACGTTAAAGAGCTGGACCAGTATCTAGCCTCCTGGAAGAAGCACGGGTCGCCGGATCAATAAGCCTTTCCGACGGTGGAATGTGTTGCGGTGAGTCCGGGGGCGCGCCCGGCCGTAGTGGGATGATTTGCATAAATCGGTGAATATTGATGGATTTTAAAGTATTATTAGCCACTTTTGGAACAATTTTCTTGGCTGAATTAGGTGATAAAACTCAAATCGCCTGTATCCTCATGGCGTCCAAGACCGGGAAACCGGTAGCCGTTTTTTTGGGCACGGCTTCGGCTCTGGTCTTAGTCTCTCTTTTGGGGGTCCTTTTTGCCCAACTGGTGTGTCAATATCTGCCGGGCGAGATCATTAAGAAGGTGGCCGCAATCGGCTTCGTCGTCATCGGCGGCTTGATGTTTTGGGGAAAGCTTTAACAATTCACAACTGCTTTCCAGAGTCAAGATGATCACCCGGCTATGGATGATTCCAAGCACATTCATAGCCGCCGGAGTTTCCGATATGGCGGCTAAGGGTTCGCCACCGGCATATCCCACGTCATTCCAGCCAGTTGACACCAGCAGATGACATCAACCTCGACGGATGTTCCGACGGCGCATTTTATTGCCGTGACGGACTTGACGGATCATCTTGACGCCTTCCTATCTAATTCAGTTTAACCCAGGACAGGATAATCCAATGCTAAACGATCTCTCAATCAAAATCGCCGGGAAGGGTGGAGATGGGGTCATTTTTCTGGGCGATGTATTGGCCGTGGCTCTGAAAAGGTGCGGTTACCAGGTCATGTTGGTCAAAAAATACGGGGCCGCGGTGCGGGGTGGTGATGCTGCCTGCCAACTGCGGATCAGCCGCCGGCCGGTCGAACATGAAGGAACCAGCGTCGATGTCCTGATGGCTTTTCAGGCCGAAACAGTTAAAGAGAATTTGAGGCGTTTGAAAAATGATGGCTGGTTGGTGGTGGATGACCAACCCGAATCATGCCCGGATGTGTCCGGCCATCCCGGCCCGGTGTGCCGCTTGCCGATTAATCGGCTGACCGATAGATTTGGTGCAAAAGCAAATAATATCATTTCGTTAGCTTTCTTGGCCTACGTTTTGGGGATGGATCTGTCCGTGATTCGTGACGCGGTGGAACAAAATCTGACCAAAAGAGGCATTCCCATGTCTAATTTGGATGTATTTGATGCTGCCTTAAGGGAAGCGGCCGCAGATGCCAGCCCGGCCCAGGGCCTGGTAATTGGCCGCGCCGACGGCCTTGATGAGTCGGTTCTATGGAGCGGCAATGAAGCGGTGGTCTTCGGCGCCCTGGTCTCCAAATGCCGGATGGTGGCGGGATATCCGATTACTCCGGCCACTTCTACGCTGGAGTTGTTTTCCCACATCCTACCCCGGTTGGAAGGATTTTCGGCCCTGGTTCAACCTGAGGATGAGATGGCCGCGATCGGTGTCGTCATCGGGATGTCCCTGACCGGGGCCAAAGCCATGACGGCCACTTCCGGGCCGGGTTTTCAACTCATGGGTGAATTGCTGGGCTACGCCTGTGTAACGGAGACGCCGTTGGTCCTGCTCAATGTGCAACGGGGTGGCCCGAGTACCGGTCTGCCCACGGCAACCGAGCAATCCGACCTGTTCTATACCATTCATGGCCGCACCGGAGACTCCCGGCTGATCGTTTTGGCTCCAACGACCGTAACCGAATGTTTCTATCTGACCGTGGAGGCTTTTAATCTGGCCGAGAGGTTTCAGACCCCGGTGATTATACTGTCCGATCAATACTTGGGGATACGTAAAGAAAGCGTCTCCAAGCCGGATACCTCATCGATTGAAGTGACGGACCGGGTGGTGGACACGGCCACCAATCAGCGGTTTCAACTGACGGACTCGGGTATTTCCCCCTATCTGGCTTTAGGACACAGCCCGCGGTTTATCGTCACCGGGTTGTGCCATAACGAAGAAGGCCGGCCGGATGCCACACCGGAGAATCATCAGCGCATGTCAATGAAGTTGGAACGCAAATTTCAGACCTTGACCACGGAAATAGACCATCGTCAAAGCTTTGTCGAATACCGGGGCGATCCGGCCGCCGATTTCGGGATCGTCTCCTGGGGCTCTTCCGCCGGAGCGGTTAGAGAGGCCGTGGACAGGTTATCCGACCTGGGCCGGCCCGTCGCCGCCGCCTTCCCCAAAATGCTTAGCCCCCTGCCCCCCCATCTAGGGGATTTCCTTAAGTCCAAGAAGCGCATCCTGGTCGTGGAACTGAATCAGCAGGGGCAACTGGCCTCCTGTCTGCGGGATCAATATTTATGCCCGACTTTAGGGCTGAATCGCGTCGGCGAATCCTTTACCCCGGAAGAGGTGATGGACAGAGTTAAGGAGGTTGACTGATGCACCTGCCATCCGAATACCGGTCTCAAATGAGTTCAGTCATCTATTGCAAACGATGCGGAAATCACGTCATTATGGGGGCCATGCAGAAAGCTTTCGCCCAGCAGGATATCGACCCGGAGTCGCTGGTCATCGTGGCCGGGATCGGGTGCGCCGGCCGCGTCCCTTTTTACATCAATGCCTATGGGGTGCATACCCTGCACGGCCGGCCCCTACCGGTGGCCATCGGGATCAAAACGGCCAATCGTAACCTGAAGGTGGTGGTGGTCGCCGGAGACGGAGACGCTTATGGTATCGGCGGCGGCCACGTGCCCCATGCGACTCGAAAAAACATCGACCTGGTCTTCGTGGTGGTCGATAATAGTGTTTACGGCATGACCGGGGGGCAAACGTCACCCACGACCCGGCAAGGACATCAGACCTCCACGACCATCTATGGGACCATTTTGGAGCCGGTCTCACCTGTCTTCCGGTCCCTGGCCGATAAGGTTTCCTTTGTCGCCCGCGGCACGGTGGAGCATTCCGCCCAGTTGATCGACTTGCTGCAGCAAGCTTTGGCTCATCCCGGATTTGCCATGGTCCATGTCCTCAGCCGATGCCCCACTCACGATAAGCTCCATTATTTTGACGAAAATGCGGCTCGGGTCAGAGACATCCCGCCGGACCATGACCGGACCAGCCTGCCCGCGGCTTTGAATCTCTGCCTTGATCCGGATCATTTGTACACCGGCGTTTTCCATCAGGTGCTGAAACCCACCTATAACGACCGGGCCGACATGATCCTGGCCAAGGCCAAGGCCCAGAAAGGGATCACGACCGTGGAGGACCTGGTTGAGCAGTATGTTTGAATGGTCTTACGTGGCATGGGCGAATTCCCCCTGGGTGCCCGGGGTCCGAATTATTGATCTATTGGGTTTTAGTTGTAATATGATTACCCAGGGCTTCACCCCAATGTTGTTGAATTAGAATAATGTTGCTGATATTTAGGTATGTTGATCGTCTGAACCTTGATTACGCTGATTAAATGAAAGGCTATGAGTAAAACAGAATACCCACGTTGGGCTGCCGAGTCGGCCGTGGGAAAATTCACCTGTAGGGGCGAGGCATGCCTCGCCCTACACCCGCAAACCTCATAGTAAATCAGTCAATCAGCGTAATCAAGGTTCAGACAATGGGGCGGATTCCAGCCCGAGCCGCAGCTTAATTCAACAGCATTGGGGCGTTGCCCTGGGCTAACCTAGAGCGCCCCTTCGGGGCTCTTATGAAAACGCCATGACCGTCTTGGATCGGCCTGGAAATTTCTTCCATGAATAACACCGGCCGCCGCCGGGGTCCCTTACTTATTTGGAATCAGCCATTCTAAAATAATTTAATATGCTTGCCCTGTGGCCGGGGGTAAACGAGGGTTGATCATGCCTGGTTTCCTGAATGGACTCGACCCAGATATCGGCCGGGTTTTGCTGGCCCAGCTTCGTAATCTCTGGACACACACATCTACGGCGTTGGAAGGCAACACCCTCACCTTGGGGGAAACGGCTTTCGTCATTGAGGAAGGATTGACTGTCTCCGGTAAGCCCCTGAAAGACCACCAGGAAGTGGTCGGTCATGCCCGGGCTATTGATCTTATATATGATCTGGTCAAGAGAAACGGGCCGGTTATAGACCGGGATTTATTTCTGCTCCATCAGCTAGTTCAAACGGAAATTGTTTTGGACGTCTATCAACCGGTGGGAGACTGGAAAAAGGAACCAAACGGGACCTACCGGATAGAGGGCGACCAGCAGATTTTTTTTGAGTATGCCGCCCCCGAAGATGTCCCGGCCCTGATGACGGAGTGGCTGCACTTGCTCAATGGACACTTGAAGGCTGATCTGGCACGGGATGCCGCCCTGACCGCGTATGTGGAACTGCACGTTTCTTTCGTCCGGGTCCACCCCTTTTTTGACGGGAATGAACGGATGGCCCGGTTAGTGTCTAACTTGCCGGTCATTAGATCCGGCTTTCCGCCTATTGTCATTCCCCGGGAACAACGGCGGGCCTATCTCCTGGCGCTCCGAAAATATGAGGCTCTGGCCGGAACGCAGCGACCCGGTCAAGGACTTCTCCCCATAACCGGCGATCTACATGATTTTAAAGGGCTGTGTGGGGAGTCCTGGAAAGAGTCTTTAGAGTTGGTTGATCAGGCTCGGGAAGCCCAGGCTAATCGGACTAAGCGGCACTGATCTTCTCCAGGGCATGGACCAATTCCCCTTGCCGGACGGAAGATTGCCGCATATTAGCTGATGAATATTCTAATTAAACCCCATTGACGCCAACGTCAATTCAATCTATAACCCCTGTTCGTTTAATAAGCGATGGTTTAAAGGTGACGTGAATAATGAAATCCGACTTTCAAAAATACCAAGATTTTTGGGAAGACGAAGCGCAGAAAAACAAGGATGCAGACCAACTCTATATGACGGTCGGTTCTGTTAACCCGGAGCAACATGATCTGGTTGGAACAATATTAACCACCGGCATGAAAAACAACGGGTTATTACCTCATCATAAGATACTGGACATCGGTTGTGGCAACGGACGATTAGCCGAAAAACTAACGGACTATTTGTCCGAAGAAGGGGAATACTTCGGCTTCGACATCTCAGCTACACTTATTGAAGCGTCCAAGGCCAAAATTACGGCGCCTAATTTCCATTTTAGCCTTAGTAGTGGAGAAACATTTCCTTTTCCCGATAATCATTTTGATTTTATCGTATTATTTTCCGTATTCACCCACCTTCATGCCCCGACCATTTCTTCCTTCATGAAAGAAATACATAGATTATTAAAAAATACCGGTGTTTGTCTGGCCACAGTGATCATCAATAATGATATTGACCAAGACGCCGGAGATATCCAGCGGATGAAGCATAACTACGCATATATCGAAAGTCTCGTTTTAGAGCAAGGGTTAGTGGTAGAGTCGGTCCAACAAAAATGGCCGCAAGAGAGCGCCGAACCGGCCAAGGTGCTTTTTTCCGATCCTGAAGGCAGTCAATCATGTTTAAAGATTGTTAAGCCGGATTTTCCCAACATAATCCGAGTAGCCCCCAAGATTTTCAAGTCACCCCCCCCCGCGACCAGATTGGATCTCCCCTTTAAGCCTTCTTCAAAACCAGAAGATGTTGAAAATACGACTTCGACTAGGTCGCCTTTATCGGAAGTTCCTGTACTCCCTGGGGGGAGACTTCGGATTCGGATTCTTAGCCGGACCCAAATTGACCGACGGCGTTTGGAAGAATCACCCCGTCACGACTCATCTGGTTATCCAAACCTACGAGAATGGAGCGACCTATGTCTTCAACTCATCCGACGGGAGCAATTTCGTGATCTACCAGGTTACCTCAACCAGCGAATTCCTCATGGAGGGTTTTGATATCTACGGTAACGATTTAAAAAAGATCAGTATCTTATTCACCGGCCCGACCGCGGCTAAGGTAACGTTTACAGATTACGCCAACGATGAAATAAAGTCGATGCACATATATAAGTTTCTGGCTGTTAGATAGCCTCTGCCTTATTCTTAAAACATGGCGGTGTTTCACCTCGCTCCTCATCTCCCAGGGCTGCCCCGGAAATTCACGGCCGGGAGCAGTTGCCGGTATCCTCGGCCAGAAGAATATTGATATATTTATTTAGGCATTACCCTATGTTATCTAACATCATTGAAACAAATCGGTGTCCTCAATTTAAGGTCTCATAATGTCCCATCGAATGGCTGCACTCAGAACTCTGGCCCTGGTACCAATCACCGCCACGATCGCCCTGACCGCCTATTTCTACGTCAATATTCCACAGTGGGATCAATGGGATACGGCTGTAATTCTGGCCAAGAAGTTCGCCGGCGACCTCTCCTGGCGTGACTTATGGGCCCTCCATAATGAACACCGGTTGCTGTTTCCCAGACTCCTCATGCTCTTGCTCAGCCATTTGTCGGGTTGGAACATCGCCTGGGAACTGGCCTTAAATGTCGTCATCGCTCTCACCACACTGACATTAATAATCTACCAGCTTTGTTTAACTAAACAATCTATCGAGAAATTTAATGTCGCCCTATTGATCCCCATCATGTCTTTCCTTGTTTTTTCGTTCACTCAAGCAGAAAATTGGCTATGGGGCTGGCAGATAGCCCTGTTTCTAAACGTCGCGGCCGCCTGTCTGGGATTTATTGCCCTGGCCAGGGCAGGTTCAAATTGGGTATATTTTATCTTGGCCGTCATCGGTGGGGTTGTCGCCTCGTATTCCTTTGCGCCGGGCTTGCTCTTTTGGCCGATCGGGTGTCTCTGGCTTTGGTTCGGCAAATCCTCTTCGCCCAGGATGCGACTGTTCCGCGTCGGATTATGGATAGCCTTGGGTGCCCTGGTCGTCGCTTTGTATCTTCATGGATACACCAAAGCCCAGAATCAATCCCCCGTCAGTTACGGTCTCCATCATCCACTGGAATTTATTTTACACGCGCTGGCCTTTCTCGGCTCCCCCCTGGCTAATTATCGGGTCGGATTTGCCGTAGCCTATGGAATCATTGGTCTGGTGATCTTTTTTTATGCAGGTTCCCGGGTGTGGCAAAAATTTCATGATCGGCTGGAATTAGTCGCTCCCTACTTTTGCTTAGGCGCCTATGCCGTTATGGCGGCTCTGCTGACTACGGTGGGCCGGGTCGGTTTGGGGCTGGACCAGGCCCTGGTCCTCCGGTACATAACTTTTTCGAACTTGCTTTGGATATCGGACATCATTCTGATATTCTTACTGGTGGCGACAGACTCCACCAGAACGAAGGCCAAGAGCAAATCGATATTCCCTCGCCTGGTTATCTACGGCCTGGGCGTCATCACGATATTTTCACTGGTTCAGTCCTATCGTCGGGCCATCGACTATGCCGACGACCTGCACCGTCGCTTAGATGCGGCAAGACAGAATATTTTAGCTCATTATCCAGGTCCGATGGACGAAAAAATAATCCTATCCCTACATCCATCCATCGATTTTATAAACCATTTCTTGCGTGTCTTAAAAGATAACCACCTGTCCCTCTTTGCGGAGCGAGAAAGCGCCCTCATTCAGAGACACCGGGAAGCCCGCTCGCCATATCCGGAAGCAATCACCCCCATCAAGGACGGATTGTGGCGTTCTCCATCTAATAACTACGTTTTTCTGCAAAGCCAAAACAACCAGGAAGTCTTTTGCTTAGCCACGACGGGCAATGGTGGGATTCATGCCTTTTGGGGCGGATATTCTGATAGCCAATGCTTAGATGCAGGAGATATTTCAACCTCTGGGTCCGGTTATTGCCTTCATATCCAGTTCTTTTCCTCTTCCGAGGCCAGATTATATATAGCCGACCGGACTGGCGGCCGGATAGAATCATTCAACTTATGTCGGGAATCAGCCGCCGCAGTCGGCGTCGCCACGGACGGAATGTGGCACTCCGCCTCGAAATATCTGCCGTATGTTTGTCTGCAGCATTACTTAGGGAACGGGGCCCTACTGGTCCTGACCACAGGCGGTCAAGATTTTGAGATTTTTTATGGCAACGATGTTGCCGACGGCAGCTTCCAGGGACGAAGCATTTATCCCAACCCGGATGCAGAAGTCATGTTTACCTTTCGCGACCACGAACACGGAGAATTATCAAGGAAACTTACCCCAGGGTCAGAAAAGTCGTGGAAAATAACTCGAAGTTTGGCGGCCCAAATAACTCATTGAACAAATTGGATAGAAACATTTATGATGGCCGGATAACCCGTGTCAACCTGACTTGATCGGGGTCTCCGGCAAAGATCTCAGTTCGTTTCGCAGTTATCATTCTGCTCAGTATATAGCCGCGAAGGAAGTAACCCGAGCATGACATGCCCTTGCCCTGGTAGGCGCCAACTGCCTGTTCGGGGGTGCCGACCAAGTCACCATACCAAAAGTAACTGATTGTTTTAACAAATAAAAAATATTGGCATGTTTCTTGTAAGAATCATTCCATCTCCTCCGCGGCTTGGGCTCTGATCAGATATGGGCACTGGTTCAGTTCAATTTAAGAAATCTATATATCAAACCGGGATTGTTATATAAATGCTATGATCGAGCTAGCGTCATGCAACTGGCCAGAATCTAATGTATATTCGCCCAGTAAGATCACTTGGATTAAACTCAACTGAACCAGTGCCGGGACGTGACCCGGTTCAGCCCGGCTAAGTAAAAAATTTAAAAAAAATCAACGCATAACCTGGGCAATAACAACTTCATGATGGCGGTCTCGGCGCACGGAGAAATAAGGAAGTGATAATGTACCAACGTCATGTTTTAGCAGAAATGTGATGGCCATAGCCCGGCCTTTCAATATTGGTCAAGAAGGTCCAGCCTAACTAAATTCAAGGAGATAATTGAGATGAACCGTCTAAAAACAGTAATTATTCTAATCAATTTCCTGGCTGCTTTATGGGTTGTTCCGGCTCAAGGTCAGACCGGCTGGACCGCCATGCCCAGCCCTACATCCAAAATTCTTCGAAGCGTTTGGGGGAATTCAGGAACGAATGTCTTCGCGGTTGGAGACGACGGGGTGATTTTGCACTATGATGGAACTGGTTGGGGTATATCATCCCGCGTTCTATATCAATTCGCAGGAGTCTGGGGTACCTCCGGCACAAATGTCCTGACTGTGGGCACCTTGTTGTCATCTTCCGGCGTGGTCCAGCGTTATGACGGCTCCACCTGGTCCACAATGACCAGTTGGGGATACCCTCTAAGCAGCATTTGGGGCAGTTCGGCAACGGATGTCTTTGCCGTAGGATTCAACACTATCCTGCATTATAATGGATCCAATTGGACAAATATGTATGACAGCAGCGTATCCAACGACTACTTCCTCAGCGTTTGGGGCAGTTCCGGCAGCGATGTTTTTGCCGCAGGGGCTCGCTCTATCCAACACTATAATGGTACCGCCTGGACGGCCATGTCCATCCCCACTTCAAATACTCTCCGTGGCCTTTGGGGTAGTTCCGGGACTAATGTCTTTGCCGTAGGTGATATCGGCACAATTCTACGCTATGATGGGACTAACTGGTCGGCACTTCCCGGAAACGACGGCATCTGGCGCAGCAGCAACGGACCGGTCGTCTATTATCAGACATATACCAACAACAGCGCCATGTGTATCGAGTCATCCGACGGCAAGAATATTATCGCCGCGTACGCGGCTAAAGTTGAAAACGGTATTTTTAACGGCGTGGACATAGGTAACGGCGGCAAGAAATACAGCGTCAAGATTGAGTTCACCTCTTCTTCTCAGGCCTCTTACACCTTGACCGACCTGACGACCGGAATAAGTCTATCCTACGTCATAACCAGGGATCCGGCCGAGATAGCTCAACCCCTGGCGGACGAGGACGGTATCTGGAGAAGCTCTCCCGATGACGGCCAAAGATTCTACCTGCAGATTTACAAAAACGGCGGTGGTCTACTACTTCGCAGCAACGACGCCTTAACTGGTGAGGTCTTCTGGGATCCCGCTCCGACCGCCACCAAGTTCCAGGGACAGGATATCTACTCCCCACATCAAGCTTCGGTTGTGTTCACCATGGCTTACGGCATCACCGGCCAGGTTGTCAGAACCC